>QNBU01000197.1 GCA_003644215.1 Planctomycetota bacterium | reverse complement strand
GTTCACTCTCGTCTGCATCCGCCAGTCTTGCCTGAACAGTCAGTCCGGTACCCGATGGAATCGAACAGGTATAATTGCCATACTTATCTGTTTTTCGGTAACATTGTGACCGATAACTGATGCCTTTATCCGTCGTAATGATCAATTCAATTTGTTTACCTGCCAAACCCATGCCATCAGGGCCGACAATTCTTCCTTCTGCCTTAGCACAAGTTAGATTCAGTGGAACATGAAGCGGTTTTTCATCATGTTTTTTGGGGATCGTGAATAAGCCTGCAGCCCGTGTCGGTTGAGAGTATGCAATCCATGTTCTTTTAGTCTCATCGTTAAGCTCAAAAGAAAAATGTCCGTTTTTATCTGTTCGTACCGCATTTCTAAGATTACTCAGCGAAGTGACAATATAAACATTTCCGCGTGGTCTTCCTAATTCATCCGTCACATAACCATGGACTTTTTGTTTTGTTTCCCCTGACGACTGAGGACTGGGGACTGGGGTTGAGTTTTTAGTTTTTAGTTCGGAGTTCGTAGCTTTTTCTTCTGGCTTCTGGCTATTTCCTATTGACTGCTCTGTTTCAATTTCCACCTCCGTTTTGCCGCCGGGGCGGAGGGAGACGTTTTTAAGCATTTTATAGTGTATTTCAAATTCTTTTGAATCATCATTAAACCCTATCATTTGCATTATACCAATGCCACCTTCGCGAGTTTTAAATGCAAATGTCCGTGGGAACAGTTGTTTAGGTGCGACAAATTTACCAGACAAAGAATAGGTGTTAATCACATCTAAAAGTTCTTTGGGAGTGAACGCCTCCCAGTGCTCCTGTAACAACTCGGAAAATACACACCCAAAGCCCCAAAGATGAGGGTTTTCAGAATTTTCTAGTGCAATATCTGCTCCAGTATCAAGTAGCCATTGATTTGGGTTGGGAACTTTTGTTTTCGAATCATTTCCCTGAGGACCTGTGAGGATTTCCCCTGATTCAAAATCAAGAAAGTTATTTTCGGCCGAAGGCAATATTACCTTTTTTTGTTTTCCGAATGAAAACCTCTTTTCTTCAGCCTTCTGACTACTGGCTTCTGCGTTTTGAACTTCTGTTTCCCCCTCGATTTCCCCGCCGGGGCGGAGGGCGATGCCAAGTTCTTCAAGCTTCTCTTCTTGAAGAAATGATACATGGCCATCGGCAAAAAGTACATTCGTGCCACTATCGTTTAAGAGAGCTTTGTCATAAGCAATCGGAATCTTATTGGCTCTTTCTTTCTTTTCTTTTTCGCCAGCGACCAGCAGTTGGACATCATTGGCCAGCCAGTCGTCATAATGCATGTCCACCGATTTTGCAAAGGCCTCATCCAGACGGGCAGGATAAATTTCACCATGGTCAAGAAGATAAACATGCATTGCAGTACCGAGACTCTTCATCTTTTTCCCTGATTTAAGCCGATTGGTCATCTTGATCCTGTTGTCCAGCAGTTGCTTTAACGCATCCGCTGTCTTACCCCCTGACGACTGATCACTGGAGACTGAGGGGGAGTTCTCAGTTCGTAGTTCTGAGTTCGTAGCTTTTTCTTCTGGCTTCTGGCCCTTTTTGATTTCTTTGTATTTAGAAATATATGGCTCAATATCTATCGGCTTATTGACAACGATATTTCTATGCGTTTCTGTTGTTGAGCCTTTCATTTTCGAACTTACAACCAAGGCGTTTTTCATACTTTCTCTTTTTCTTTCCCACTCTTCATCAGTCTCAGTATTTCTTGATGCTTCAAACGACCTGAGATCCTCTTCTGATAATTCAGGGATGTCCTGATTGCCTTCAAAGATATGTTGTTTTCGTTGGATTAAATGAGTGTTTCTATCCACCCAATACTTGATGGTATAGCCTGCCTGTTTTCCAGTGAGGATATAACAGCCGATCCCATCCAACACACCTTCGCCTTCTATCTTTGCTTCTTTTAATTCACCAAGACTATTCGCCGGATCACCAAAAAACAGCGATGGCACAGTTCTGGCTGCCCCACCTGAAACACCCGCAGCCGAAGCTAAAGCCATTCGTCGGGTTTTAAGAGGGATTTTCCGGCCCGCACTAGATATGAAATGTTTATCACCTTCCGACCACGCCGCACCGGTGTTACTAAACTTGGCGTGAACTTTCTGGTCCCATCCAACAAAATAATCGTCCCGTGTGAGCTTTATGTTGAAATGATGCGTAAAATTGTGGCGCACTTTTAACGCATCCTGAAACTCTTTGCTTTCGCGTGCCTCCTTTGACGCTTTATCTGACAAGCCGGGGACATCCCCATCAAAGCCAGACATGTCAATATCTGAAATAATTTCACCCTCAGATGAATATGACTCAAGACTGGCATATTTAGCGATAACCTTTTCGAGGATTTCAACGGCCGCATTGATACCCTCTTTTTTACCAACTTGGTCCTTATTGCCTCCTGATAAAGCTAAAGCTGTTGGTATCAACAATGCCGCAACCAGCAGAATCGTCACAACGGATGGTATCCAGCCGGATTTTTGGTGTTGGGTGTTTTTGACGATGAGGCGGCTGATGCGGCTGGTGAGGTGGCCGCCGTTGGCGGCGACGGCGAGGGTGCGTTGTTGGGTGCGGATTTCTTCCATTGAAAACAGTGCCCTGGCGTATTCTTTGCGGTCTTGCAGAAGTGCCACCGCCATGTCGTCGCAGCAGTTTTCCCGTTCGAGGCGTATCTGGCGAGACATCCACCAGACGGCGGGATGGTAAAAGCCAAAAATCTCAACGACCGTCTGGGCGATATTGGTCAAATAATCGCAGCGCTTGATATGCGCCAGTTCGTGAGCGATCATCGCGGTTAGCTGTATTTCATCCAGGCCCGTCAAGGCCGTCGCGGGCAAGAGAATCACCGGCTTTAGCCAGCCGATCACCGTGGGGACCTGCACGAGTGCCGATTCGACGATGTGAACTGCTCGCCGGAGCCCCAATCGCTGCGACAGCAGTGATGCATTCGCTTCGATAGCAGCCGAAACGGCCTTGGTCCCGATGCGGCGGAGTTTTTGCAACTGGCACCAGCCGCCCAGATACCACACACTGAGCGCCGCCACGCCAACAATCCAACCGATCACGCAATACGGCAAGGCGGCTTCGAGTTGGGCCGTTAGGGTCTCAAGAAACGATGGTTCGGGCAAGGGAATCGGTTCGGCAGGCGGCAGGGCAATCGTCCGTGTTTGCTGAACAGGAGCCGCCGCAGGCGATACCGGCATCGCAGCAGGCATTGCCGCATCCGCCATCACAAGCGGTGCATTCGGCGTAAGGATGACAAAAGTGGCCACCGGTGCGGCGACCATCAATACCAGTGACGCACAGGCCGCGATATAGCGGGTGTTCGAGGATGCGTTGCCGAGGGT
>QNBU01000196.1 GCA_003644215.1 Planctomycetota bacterium | reverse complement strand
GTGTTGCCATAGGTTATCGTTCGCAAAGCGGTTAGTACGGTCCGCTGGAACTCGCTGAATCCGTCGAGATGTACCGTGATATCGCTAAAATCGACCGGCTGGCCCTTGTAATAGCCCTCAATCGCCTTGCGTATCTCACACGGCCAGGATGGCCGTGCCACTCGCTGTCTGGCATTCGGGAAATCGGACAGCATTCGGCTTTGGACGGCCTCTTTATGGGCGACGGGCAGGTATGTGCGAATCAGGCCCTGTTCATTGCCCAGCAGGCCGAACCAGCCCCATTGCGTCTTGAATATGGCATATTGATAGTTTTTCTGCGATTCCATAATGCCCTATTGTAGTGGCTGGCAGAGCGGTTTTCAGTATCAAAACGCTCTTTTTGGAAGTTTATTTCGTGCCGCCCCTTTGGACCTGATAGGGGGGGCATGTCCTATCGCTTCGGCTTGCGGCTGGAAACGATGCCACCTGTCGGCTCCGAACAAGCTGAAGCTTGAACTCCTACGGGTGAGTGGCAATGCCGCTCGCAGAAGCCGGTTTGAGGGGATTCTGACTTATTTTCATTGACGAATGCGGCGGGTTTTGGTAATTAGGTCGTTTCCGCTATTGCGGAGAAGGTCTGTCATCAGGTTGGAACTGACAGGTAACCCATGCAGGATTACGAAATGTCTCTGGAAGAACTGCGTAAAAAGATTGATTTGATTGATGAACGGCTCGTCGAGCTGATCAATGATCGTGCGCAGGTGGTGGTCGAGGTCGGCAAGCTCAAACAGGCCGATTCGGCGCCGATTTATGTGCCGCACCGTGAAAAGGCGGTACTGGATAAGATTGCGAAGCTGAACAAGGGGCCACTGCCGGACAAGACGATGCAGGCGATCTGGCGGGAACTGATGAGCGGCTCATTCTTTCTGGAGCGTCCTTTGCTGATCGGGTATTTAGGGCCAAAGGGAAGTTTTTCACATAATGCCGCGATGCTGAAGTTTGGCCAGAGTGTGGACTATGAGGCACTGACCGATATTCGGGGTATTTTTGAAGAGATCAGCAAGGGCCACTGCGATTTTGGGATCGTACCGATTGAAAACAGTGCCGGCGGCGGCATTCGGGAATCGCTGGACGCTTTCGTCGAAACCGATGTGATGGTGTGTGCCGAGGTCAGTATGGCGATTCATCACAACCTGATGGCGAATTGTCCGATGAGCGAGATCAAACGGATCTATTCGCAGCCGGAGGTTTTCGCCCAGTGCCGAAACTGGCTTTCCAGTACCTTCAAAGAGGCAGACATTGTTCCAATGGCTTCTTCTTCAAAAGCAGCGAAACGGGCCGGTGGCGAATCGGGTTCAGCGGCGATTGCGTCAGCCATTGCTGCTGAGATCTACGGGCTGAAATTATTGTGCCAGAATATCGAAGATGTTTCCAATAACATCACGCGATTCCTGATTATCAGCAAGCAGGATTCGCTGCCCAGCGGCGATGACAAAACGATTATTCTGTTCAGTACGGCTCATAAGGCCGGTGCGCTGGTGGATGTGCTGAATATGTTCAGAGAACACGGGATTAACATGACCAATATCGGCTCTCGCCCGAATAAAAAGCGGGAGTGGGAGTATTATTTCTTTGTTGATCTTCTCGGTCATCGGGAAGATGCGAATGTGAAAAAAGCGCTGGCCGAAGCCGGACAACACTGCCTGCAACTTTCGGTATTGGGCAGTTTTCCCCGCGGCGTTTCATGTTTATAGTCAATTAAAATCAATAGGATAACCCAGGAGATAAAAATGAGAAAACCGTTTATTGCCGGTAACTGGAAGATGAATACCGATAGTGCGACAGCCGTGGCGCTGGCCGCCGGTCTGGTGGAGGAATTGAAGGGCGTTGAGACGGTTGATGTGGCCGTGTGTCCGCCGTTTGTTTACCTGCAATCGGTCGCGGCGGCACTGAGTGCGTCCAATATCGCATTGGGTTCGCAAAATGTGTATTTTGAGGAACAGGGCGCATTCACAGGCGAGACCAGTTGTGGGATGCTGAAGGACACAAGTTGCACTTATGCGATCATCGGGCATTCCGAACGCCGGCATGTGATAGGTGAAACCGATGCGATGATTAACAAAAAGATTTTAGCGGCAATCAGCAGCGGCCTTTTGCCGATTTTTTGTGTGGGCGAGCTGCTGGAAGACCGCCAGGGCGGCACCACCAATGAGGTTGTTGCAAGCCAGATTAAAAACGGCCTTGAAGGTATCGGCGGCGAAAGCGTCCAAGCGGTTACGGTTGCTTATGAGCCGGTCTGGGCCATTGGCACGGGCTTGACGGCCACGCCCCAGCAGGCCCAGGAAGTTCACGCGATGATTCGCGGGCTGCTGGCGGAACTGTATGGAAATGAAACCGCACAATCGATACGGATTCAGTATGGCGGCTCGGCCAAGCCGGGCAATACCGCCGAACTGATGGAACAGCCGGATGTGGACGGTCTGCTCGTTGGCGGCGCTGCTTTGAAAGTTGAAAATTTTGCCGCAATGGTCAAAACCATTGCCTGAAGGCATAGATGAATATAATGGTGGTTTTTTAGTTTGAGGATCAAAAATGGCTCTTACGCTTGCACTTTCGTTGTTAGGTAATTTGGTTGTCGCACTGTTCATTTTTCTTTGTGTGGCATTGATTCTGATCATTCTGCTGCAAAAAGGTAAAGGCGGCGGCCTGGGAGCCGCGTTTGGCGGCGGCGGAGCGGGAAGCTTACTCGGCACCAAAACCGGCGATTTTTTGACTTGGGTAACCATCTCGCTGGTCGCGGGCTTTTTGGTATTAGCTGTGCTGATGGGCAAGTTTATGCGTCCATCGGGTTCCAGCTCGACACTGTCCGCTCCTGTGGCGCCTCCGACGGCCCCGGCAGAAGTACCGATTACGAATACCGAATCAGGCACAACTGAGGGGATTGATGAGACGGTCGAAGTTGTCGAAGAAACGGCCGCTCCGGTCGCTGAAGAAACGGTTGAAATCATACCCGAACCAGCCGACGCTGAAACCACTGAATAGCTGCGAGGACACAATCGATGATTTGCAGTATGACAGGATTTGGACAGGGGTGTTCCGAAGTCGATGGGGTTGTTTATACCGTCGAGATTCGCTCGGTGAACAATCGCTATTTCAAGGCCCAGATCAGGACGCCTGATATGGCTGCCTATCTGGAAGGTGAGATCGAGCGACTGGGCCGGGATTCGATTCACCGGGGGACGGTTAGTTACACGCTGCGGATGAAAAATATCTCCGGCGAGGCGTTTTTTGATATTGATGAAAATGCGATGAAAACCTATGTCCGGCGTCTCAATGATCTGCTCGGTGACGGTGACGGACACAGCCGAATTGATCTGGCATCGATGCTGTCGCTGCCGGGGATCGTTCAGCCGGTTGTTCCC
>QNBU01000195.1 GCA_003644215.1 Planctomycetota bacterium | reverse complement strand
TCATCTTGTCTGTGCTATAATTACACTTCGTTGTGCATGGTTATTCAGATAGGCTCTAAGTCCGGCAATGTTTGCCCGATTTCATAGACGACAAATTTATTAAATGCCCGAGGACTTGTTACCATGATCTTCCAATCCAGCGGTTGATACCCCTGGCGGACTTCTTTGGCGTAATACTCCTTCATCCGCAGTTCGACCTGCCTGTCCGTGCTGTCCCAAACTTGTTCCATCGCCCACAATAAACGCCCACTGCGGACATCCACCATCTTCAAATGCAGTGCCATCAGCAGGTGGGGATAGGATCGATACCGCCTGATTGTCCCAAATACGACGGCATCAACATTCAGTTCCTCCCCAATCAATTCCAACTCTTCATCTGAGCAAGTCGCAATTTCATCCAGATTCAGACGCGGCCAAAGCGGATCCATGTGGTTGATGGTGCGAATATTGAACAGATGTTTTTTATCGAGACCATCCGCCATCGCCTGTGTCAACTGACCGGCTAATTCAAGCCGGGCCGATTGGGCTGATTGATTTTTCAATTCAAGCAAAACAACCCTGTCCACGGCATTAAACTTTCCGCTCTTGTCAAGATAGTAGTGTCCATACGGCGTCTGTGCCTTTGGCTGAACGACATTACAGCCGGTCCACAAAAAGACTCCGACGCACATGATGCCCCATCGCAATACTTTCATTTTGACTCCCTTGAATCAGAGGAATCCTCTTTGGGGACATCCGGCATCTCCATCGGCTCCGCTCCGAGCACACGAAGAATCTTCCCCAACGCCTCCAACTGGGCCTGCTGGGCCTGGCGAATCTCCTGACGAAAACCAAGGACATCCGATTTCCACTTATTTAGTTCAAGGTGCATCTGTCCAAGAAAATCGTTGGCCTCTGCCATGTCTTTTTTTGTTTGCTCCATCTCACTTTTCAGCATCTCAATTTGCTGTTTAAGCTGATTGTTTTTGAGTGTCAGTTCGCTGTTGGTCTCGCGCAAAGCATTTGTCTTAACGGACAACTCCTCATACGACCGGACCAACTCAACGGGGTCCTGAACCGAATCGTCAGCATCCTGCATGGTCGGGTCAAACCGTTTCTGCATTTTTTCAGGTGTCTGGTCGATGACCATCATCGATTCGTCGGGGGTCTTTTCGGCAGGTTCAGCCACCGGTCTGTCAATGGTGCGTTCGTTCGGGAATCCACATCCACCCAAAAACAGACTTCCGACAAATAGTGTTACAAGTATTAAACATCTCATCTTTCAATTCCTCAAAGGGTTTAAGCGGTTCCATAATTGCATTGTACGCGACTTTTACAACCACATGAACAGGTTAGCTCAAGAATCGCATGACTGTCATTGCTCTCGACAATCCGGACCTGCTGAGTCGCGTCACCGTTCGCCCCAACGGTTCCAGAAGATGCCACCCTCCCGGCGGCGGGCTCAATGTGAGCGATTCCATTTATTTTCATCTCATCGGACTTCATAACTCTGGCACATTTCGGCAACATTTAGAAACTCCATTTGCTATGCACAAAAATCAACATGTTCATTAGTATCGTCCGCCTGATGATGCTCAGCGCTTTCCTGCTCAAGCTGTTCATCAATCGTCGGACGGTGACGGCGTTTTTCTTTTTTCGATTGCGAATCCTTTTTTTTCCGGGATACCTGAGGCGTAATCGAAGCAGACTGTTCAACCTGCACGAGGACATTTGGCTTCTCAACAGAATATTCCGGCGAAACGGACATTATTTCACGAGTGTCTTATTTCTTTTCATTCCATAGTTTCAATTGCATCGACATTTTGAACAAAGCGGCCGCGTGCAATTGACTGACACGCGCTTCGGTTACTTCCAACACTTCGGCGGCCTGGCTCATGGTCAATTCCTGGTGATAATACAGCATAATGACCCGGCGTTGTTTTTCCGGCAAATTCGCGATGGCTTCAGCCAGATGTTGTTTCAGTTCTCCCCGCTCGATTCCAGAGTCTGGCTGTTCTGAATCGACGGCCAGAAACTGTTCAAAGTTCGACCCTTCAGAATCCATTCCATTGAGCGAGAGAAAGTGGCCGGCGCGGGCCGTCTCAAAGATCCGGTACAGCTTTTCCTGGTCGATTCCCATTTCATCGGCCAGTTCCTGCTCGGTTGGGAGAACACCGTTCTTGTGAAGCATCTCTTCTGACAGGGTTCGGGCCTGTCCCAACAATTTCTTCACGCGCGGGGGCGTAAACGACCAGCCGCGAAGCTCATCAATGACAGCACCCCGAACACGAATATAGGCATAGGTCTTGAACTCGGCATCTTTGGTGGAGTCAAAATTCATAGCCGCTTTGATCAACCCGATTGTTCCCGCTGAAACCAGGTCTTCTTTTGACAGCGGCGGCTGAAGATAGCTGACCACCTGATTGACGATACGATAGACCAGCGGAATATATTGCAGGACAATCTCGTCCCGCTTCTGTTGGCTCATTTGGGAATGATAGGCCTTCACCGCCTGACCGGTCAGGTAACCCTTGTCGGAAAACTGCTCCGCATACTGCTCTTCCTGCGGCGGCATTTCCTGCTCGACCGCAAGGGGCTGTTCAATTTGTTGTTCGTAATCTGACATATACTATGACTATCCCTGATTCCTGTCTTGGCATCGTTTGATCTGTGCATCCACTAACGCGGAGATTAGCACTCGTATCACAAGTTGTCCCGCTGTTCGCACGAGAATATAGGCCGCACAAGCACCCAACAAAGCGCGGGACGAACAGGTCCCGGGCGAAAGACCGCATCCCCATCCGACAGCCGCCATCACAAAGAACAACAGCACGGCCGCCCGAATTGCAATCTGTTTTATTGTTTTCTGAAACACTGTTTACCGCTTCCTTTAAACCGTTTGCATTTGCATTAAATTGTCAACCGCTTCGGCAGTATTCGGTAAGGTAACCGTTTCGATGGGTTCAATGTTAACGCCCGGAGCAAACTCATCATAGGCAACCACAGGCAACTGATGAATCGAACGCGACAAAAGCTCCTTGAGACCGGGCCGGACGCGGGCATCGCAAAGCAGCGCGACGCGCTCGGTTCCCTTTTCCATGACCGCTTGCCATGCTTCGGAGACCTGCTGACGAAGCGGACCGGCAACCTCCGGCCCAATCGCCAGTTGAATCGTATCTCCGGTCTGATTGACGGCATTAATCAGCGTATGCTCCAGGCCCGGCTCCAGCGTAATAACATATAGATTTCCGTCCTGCGACATCTGCTGGGCGGTAATCGCACGAGCCAGTGATTTCCGGGCAAACTCGGTTAGGAGCGAGGCACTTTTCGTTCGCCCGCCATGCTCTCCCATCGCCTCAAGAATTAATGGCAAATCACGAATGGACACGCCCTCTTTAAGCAAATTCTGAAGGACTCGCTGGAG
>QNBU01000194.1 GCA_003644215.1 Planctomycetota bacterium | reverse complement strand
GGCTGGCCGTTAAGGGTCACACCGTTGTCGCGGGTTCCTAAAAAAGTTTGATGTGTTGCCAAATTGCAGATTCCCGCCGCTTCCGGTCGTCCGTTAACCACATAAGCAATCGAAATGCACCATTCGGGGATTCCCTCAATAAACTCCCGTGTTCCGTCTATGGGATCCACGATCCAGACGCATTCCTTTTTAAGTCTTGAAAAGTCGTCCTTTGTCTCTTCGGACAGCCACCCTTCAGTGTCCCTTAGAAGTTCCTTTTTCAAAACTTTGTCCAAAATCAAATCCGCTTCTGTCACCGGGTCGCCGCCTTTTTTCAGAGTGGATTGGATCTTGCCGGATGTGAAATCTTTCAAGACCTCCGTTGCCGCGGCCAAGGCCGTCTCTATCCGTTTCAATATGTTTGAATAATCCATGCGTTTGTCGTTTATGCTTTGAATAGGATGCCTTTGCTTTGCAGCAGGGCTTTGATGTTGTCCAGTGTTTCATCGAGATTATTCAGATCCGGCACCTTCATCGCAAAGTCAATATCCGTCGGGTTATCCCCCAGCCAGATCGGTTCGATCAAGTCGCTGTCCACGACATTCTGAATGATTTCAATTTCTTTCTGCGTTAGCCCGATCGCTGTGACGACAAGAATTACCCCAGCATCCAGCAGGATGTTAGCCACCTCTGCCAACCTTCGTACATGCTCGGGGCGATGCGGTTCATCGGTGCCGGGCTTTTTAATATCCGCATCCACACCGTAAAGGACATTGGCGATTCCCATGAAGTAAACCACTTTACCGTCTGTGAAAAGACGCTGTTCGATAGCCCGGGCCAATGTTTTCTTACCGGTATTTTGTTTGCCGGTAACAAGGAGCAGGGCGGCTTTTTGGTTATAGCGTTCCCACCGCTGTTCCCGGCCAATGGCGCCGCCGGTCCATTTCAAGTTACGCTGCATCACCTGCCGGCGCATTTGATGCTGCTCATCTTCAAGCGATTCGCGAATAATACCGCCGCCGCGAATCTCGTAGTCATCGACGATGACAAACCGGCCCGTGGCGGGAATCTCATCAATGATGTCAAACGCGACCGCGTGCCGGCAGGATAGGATACATTCAGCGACATCGTGATATTCGATGCTGTCTTTTTGTTGGGCCGAGCTCAGGTCCGAAGCGTCCATGACGCTGATAATTTGTTCGATCCGTACCGGCTCTTTGACGGTTCCGACTTTGAGGATATAATCGTTGCCTTTTTCCATCGCCTTTTTACCCATCCAGAACAGGTTGACGCGCAACCGTTTACTGACCTTGGGAGCGGGTTGGTCGGCCCGCGCGGCAAGTTGGCCGCGGGCGATATAGATCTGCCGATCCAGTGTCATGCTTGCGGCGCTGCCGGCGGAGAAGTTTTTTGGCGATTTGGTATTGAACCGTTCCAGTGATTTAACAGCGCTTCTTTTTCCGGAAGGATAGAAGATAACCTCATCGCCGACACAGACGCTGCCGGTATCCACTGTTCCGGCGATGATGCGTCGTTTATCGCCGGCCTTGGTGAATTTATAAACATCCTGTACCGGCATCCGGAAGGGCTTGTCAATCGGCAGCGGTTCCTTTTCAAAGCGGTCCAATGCCTCCAGAACGGTCTGGCCGGTGTACCACGGCATCTTTTCGCTCAGCGCCGCGATGGCGTCACCTTCCATGCCGCTGACCGGCAGGAACGCTTTCGGTGCTATGCCAATACCGTCTAAAAATTCCGTATATTCACTGACGATCGAATCAAAAGTGGCCTGGTCATAGTCAACCAGATCCATTTTATTGACCAGAACCACCATCTGCGTAATGCCCAGCATCGAGATCATATATCCGTGCCGGCGGGAATTTTCCTGAACGCCTTCTTCGGCGTCAATGACCAGCAGGGCGGCTTCCGCATGAGAAGCACCGGTTACCATATTCTTCAAGAATTCGATATGCCCCGGTGCATCGATAATGATGTAATGCCGCTTGTCCGTTTTGAAAAAGACACGAGCCGCGTCAATTGTAATGCCCTGCGACTGTTCATCCTTGAGCGCATCCAGCAGAAAGGCGTATTCGAACGGCTTGCTGTTTCGCCGGCAGGTTTCTGTAACCTGCTCCAGTTTGCCTTTCGGCAGGGAACCGGTATCGGCCAGCAGGCGTCCAATGACGGTACTTTTGCCATGGTCCACATGCCCGGCGATTACGATATTCATCTGTTCATTTTTATTTATCATACGCTTACATGTATCCTTCTCGTCTGAGGGTTTCCAGTCCGCCGCCGTCTTCGGCATCCTGTGCCCGGCCGGATCGTTCGGCAATATTCGACAACTGACCGCCGCGCAATTCTTCGATGATCTCTTTTGGGTTTGTCGCTTGAGAGTCAATCGGAAATGTGCAGGGATAACAGCCCAATGAGCGATACCGCTTCCCCTCGCCCTGGTCATAGTACAATGAAACGGTCGGAATCTTTTCTCGCTCGATGTATTCCCATATATTCAGTTCCGTCCAGTCCAGCAACGGATGCACGCGGACATGTGTGCCGGGGGCGAAATCGGTTTTGAACTGGTTCCAGAACTCCGGCGGCTGGTCGGCAATGTCCCATTCGTTCCGGCGGTCACGCGGTGAAAAATAGCGTTCTTTGGAGCGTGAACCTTCTTCGTCCGCCCGCAGGCCGACGAAGACGCCGGTGAACGGTTCGGTATTGGCGTCCACTTCGTAACGGCCCAGTGCATGATTGAATCGATATCGCGGCCATTGCCCGCTGAGCGTGTGCTTGAGCGCATCGGTTTTTAAGTGTTTACAGCAGGTCAGCCGGTCGGCGTTGCCGTCAGGGAATGTTTTCTTCGCTTCCAGAGCATCGGTATTCTGGCCGTAAACCATATCCAGATGCCATTTTTTTGTTAGCTGGTCCCGGTATTCGATCATCTCCGGGATTTTGTAATGCGTGTCAATATGCACCAGCGGGAACGGCACATGCCCCAGAAATGCCTTGCGGGCCAGCCAGAGCAAAACCGTGCTGTCCTTGCCGATGGACCAGAGCATCCCAAGATTTTTGAAGTTGGCATAGGCCTCCCGCAGAATATGAATGCCCAGACTTTCCAGATGATCCAAATGATCCACGTTTTATTCCTTATGCTGATTGCGATTGAAAATTTCCGTTTTTGTGCGGCAAATCGTTTTCACAGTTGTAAGTGATGGTTTGCTCGCAAAGTTTACTACCCCTTAAGAGTGCAAATAAGGTTTCAGATAATCCATGATCTGCGAGACGGACTGCTCAATCGTCTGGTGATCGGTATCGACGATAATTTCCGGTTGCTCGGGTTCTTCGTACGGATCGTCAACGCCCGTAAACTCCTTGATCTCCCCGGCCATCGCTTTTTTGTACAGGCCTTTGACATCGCGCCGCTTGCATTCGTC
>QNBU01000193.1 GCA_003644215.1 Planctomycetota bacterium | reverse complement strand
CGCAGCAAGTTCGAGGCATTAGTCGAACCGACGCTGGAACGGCTGCGGCAGCCATGCCTGAAAGCAATCCAGGACTCCAAGCTGAACAAAAGCGAAATCGCCGAAATCCTGATGGTTGGCGGCTCGACTCGTATCCCGATGGTCCAGAAGATGGCTGAAGATATCTTCGGCAAGGCGCCGAACAAGAGCATCAACCCCGATGAGGTGGTCGCGATGGGTGCGGCGATCCAAGGCGCTATTTTGGCCGGAGACACCGGGGTCAAAGACATCCTGCTGTTGGATGTAACCCCCCTGTCGCTGGGTGTGGAAACCCTCGGCGGCGTAATGACCAAACTAATCGAGCGCAATACGACGATCCCGTCCAGCAAAAAAGAAGTCTTCTCGACCGCGGCCGACAGCCAGACTGGCGTGGACATCCATGTCCTTCAGGGTGAGCGAGAATTCGCACGCGACAACCGTACGCTGGGCCGGTTCCAGTTGGCGGATATTCCGCCGGCTCCGCGCGGCGTCCCTCAAATCGAGGTAACATTCGACATCGACGCCAATGGCATTTTGAATGTATCCGCTAAGGATACCGGCACCGGCAAGGAACAGTCGATCAAGATTCAGGCCAGTTCCGGTCTGAGCGACGATGAAGTCGAAAAAATGGCACAAGACGCCGAAGCACATGCCGAAGAGGATAAACAACGCCGCGAGGTCGTTGATCTGAAGAATCAGGCCGATCAGTTGGTTTACTCAACCGAGAAAACGCTGAAAGAACACGGCGAAAAGGTTTCCGCCGAAATCCGCGGCAATATCGAGTCGGCCCTGAATAACCTCAAAGAAGCCGCTAAAAGCGATGATGGCGATGCTATCAAAAAAGCGATGGAAAACCTCGGTGAAGTCTCCCAGGAACTGGGCAAGATTCTCTACGAAGAGGCCGCCAAGCAGCAGGCCGCCGCAGGTGGCGAGCCGGGCGAAGCCCAACCGGACGCCGATGCCGAACCGCAAGAAGGCCAAGTCCGCAAAAAAGGCGGCGACGATGTGATCGATGCGGAGTTTGAATCGAAAGACTAACCCAAGCGGCCAAAATAAATTATCGCCAAAGCCCCGATTCGTCGGGGCTTTTTTTATGTGATTCCATCGCTTGTCCGTACAAATGGAATAGCGTTGCTTCGTCCATGAGACAAACGATGGAGAGGGTGCCACCGCTGCCCGGGCCTATCTCGATAAAATAAATCTTATAATTTTCGCTGTTTCGTCCGAAAATATCCGGTTTTCTCTTGACATTTCCCGTATATAAGTCTTAAATAGCGACTGTATTCATTTCGATAGGAGCGTTGAATGACGATAGGGATATCACATTCTGGTCAAGCGCAAAGCTCTGCACACACACTTCTGTATGTATTCTCGCCCTCTAAACAGGAACGCCGTTATCAGATACAGATGGATACGCTCACCGACCGGCAGTTGGCCCTGAGCGGTCACGATGTTGTGGTCGCGGAGGTCTTTGAGCATGAACGGGGACATATTGGCGCCGATGAAATCCGCATCGAGAGCGGCGGCGGGTTGCGGCGGGAATATCATATCTCACCAGGGCAGTTTAAGGTGGTGCTGGTTGGGAAGGATTCGGCGGTTAAACTCTGCGCGGAATCATGCGTGTCCTGTGAAGAGGTCTTTATGCGCATCGAAAATGAACCTTCGCAGGCGTTTTAAGCAGCGACGAAGCTAAACACATCCATCGCGGCTTCGCCAGAAGCGGTGTCGCCCGAGGGGGTGTGGTATCAACATTTCTCGCAGCCCAATCGGGGGGCTTGTGTTACCGCGCTGTTGCGGGCGGGACGCCTGTGCTTGCAGTATTTTCAATTTGCCTGTAACGGACATTTATGCTAAAATCACCACTCGAAACAGGACAAAACAGAATTATAGGAGATAGATTATGTGTGATAGTTGTGGTTGCGGCGAAAAAACATTTGAAGCAAAGGTTGCCGAAGTGATCGAATCCATCCGTCCAATGCTTCAAAATGACGGCGGCGATATTGAACTGGTCGGCTGTGATGAAGATAAGACCGTCCGTGTTCGCCTGCAAGGCGCCTGCAAGGGCTGCCCGGGTGCGGCGATGACACTGAAAATGGGCGTCGAACGAATGCTCAAACAAAACATCAGCGAGGTCAAAGAAGTCGTCGCGGTCAATTAGCGGGAGTTCACACTTTAGTGTGTAAAAATTAACGCAATAGACGCTAAGGGTGCAAAAGGCGCAAGCGTTAAGAATATATATAAATCTCTTGCGGCTCTTGCTTCTTTCGCGTCGTTTGCGTTAATTCCTGCAAGCTAAGGAACTGCGTATAAAGCTTGAACTCCTACTGTGGGGTGGTTATTTTTGCTCTTCTTCCAGGATTTCCACGGCGATCTTGCCCAGTTCGTTATTGGCGTTTTCGCGCATTTGGTTTGCCTGTTCGATCAATTCGGCGGAGGAGGCCTGCTGGTAGGGTTCAAGGTCAAATGTCCATGTATAGGAATCCTTGATCGCTCCCGGCCAAAGAACTTCAGCAAAAAAATCCAGCGGGAACCTGTCATGTGCCGGACGCTGAAGCAATTGGTGGGTATTTAGGATGTCATAACCCGGCTTTTCGATGCGGACGGTGTAGTCGCCGTACCAGTTGAAGTTCACCGTTACCGGCGTAACACCGATCTCTTCGTCATTGAGCCAGACAACCGCTGCTGGCGGATCGGTAACAATCGTCAGTTTTCGCTCGACGCAACCGGCCAAAAACACCATCAAACAGATAACAGCCGAAAGTCCGGACAGATAGTTCATATTCAGCATTTTTGAGTCCTCTTTTTTGTCTCTTTTCATACGACAAAGGTTAGCAGAGCCGCCGGAAAAAAGCAATTGCTTTTTCGACCCTCGTTCAAGGCCCGCCTGTGCGCATAAAAACAGCCGGCTCCGAAGGTCATCCATTTGACCGTCGGAACCGGCTTTGAAGGGGAGAAAAATTTACTGAAAAGCCCTCTTGGTCTTTCCGGCAAATTTTCCCACCCGTTTATCAGGGTGTCAGACCATTCTTTTGTTAAGCATATTCTGCCACCGCATACAATTTTTCAATCGCTCGCTCATTGGGCAGGCCCAGGACCGAGGTCATCACCTGGCGGAAGTATTCATCGCCGCAATCTTCGGGTATCACCGCACTGACGCCGAGCATCCGCGCCTCGATTTCCTGTTGCGGATTACTCGCTTCGACGATTGCCACCGTCGGCATGTCCGGCTTGACGGCCTTGAGTTTTTTGAGAAACTCTCCATCCGGCATATCCGCCAGATGCCAATGACTAATCACGCTGTCGATCGGGTCGGTCTTGAAAGAACGAATCGCGTCGGCTCCGTGAGCGATGTCGAGCAGCCGAATCGGCAACCCGTTGAATTCATCGGCTCGATCTTCCATCCCCACCGCCAAT
>QNBU01000192.1 GCA_003644215.1 Planctomycetota bacterium | reverse complement strand
CTGCAACTGCTTGAGGCGTCCCTTTTGCTCGAGGTCCGTATCGCCGGACTTGATAAGGTTTATTTCATCTCGAAACGCCTTGTCATAATCCCTGTCGAGCAGGTCAAATCGGTTGCTGTCGCGCAAAAGCGTCGTCAATCGCTGGGAGAACTGTTTGGTCAATTCGGCTCCGGAAACCGTTATGTCGCCAAAAACATAGCCCTTTTCCTGCACCTCAAACGGTGAAACAGCCAGCGATAATTTCGTCGTCGCCAGCGGTGATTGATAATCATAGACCCACACCTCGACGGTTACTTCATATTTGTCGTTATCGGTCTTTTTTTCATCGACCACCTCATAGGACTTGACCAACCCCTCGGCCATTGTTAGCGTAATTGTACTTTGTGAGCGGAGAGAAATGCTTTCCATCTCAATGGTCTTGTCAACTTCTTCGTGGGTAGATTCAATGACGCCGATGCCGATTGCGGACTCAGCGATACCGGAACCAACCCACACTCCCTGCACCTGACCAACGGCTTCGTATAGCGCTTTCTTGATTGCTTGCTCACGCGTTGCCGCAACGCCCTTGACCTGCCGCATCTGGGTATTGACCCCGAACGAAACACAAACAAATCCAAAAAACAGGAATAGACTAATCGCCTTTTTCATAACAAGCCCCTTTCTTTTGTTACTCTCGACATTTGCGTCGCTTGCACCTTTAGCGTCTTTCGCGTTAATCTTGCGATACTATTGAATCACCATGAAACAGTTTTACTTGAGCCGCGTTTACCGAGTATTTTTTCTTCCTGCCAGAACCGCAGACCCGTCGTCATATCCGTGATCCGCAGTTGGAAGTAGTACTCGACCTGCTTCGTTTTTTTGTCGTATTTTACATCACGCTGGATAATCTTTCCGGAAATACTCAACTCTGGTGCGATGAGCGTCTTTTTGGCCTGCATTGTACTCTCGTCAAACTCATCGGCCCTGTCGGAATCTCGCAGGTCGCGCACTTCATACACCATCGAGTCTCCGGCTTTGTCTCCGACGGCGGAAGTCATTACGACCTGTCCGCTGTTCATCATCTCCTGCTCGACCTTGGCCATCAACTGATCGGTATCGATCCGCTGCATCGTATCATTGACAATGCGCCCAGTCGCCATCACATAGCGGCCGCCGTCCTTCTTTTGCAGGGTTCCCGAACGGACCAGCGAACCGATCATTGCCGCTGCGGCCTGATCAAAATCACGATAATCCAGCCCCATCACGGCCTTACCCTCATCGTTGGCGATATCAATATTTTTTGTCGCCGGCTGACAACCCGCCAACGCAACAACCACAAGTGTACAGAGTAATACTTTTGTCTTCATAATCGATCTCCTTTCGCAGGGCAAGAAAGCCCTATTGCAATTCTAAATTGTCATTTCCTTTTTTTACGCTTGCCCTTCGCCTCGGTTTGATAACCGATTTTGGATTTGGGTGTTTCGTCTTCGGCGATCATGGCTTTCAGCACAGTGAACACATGCTGGAACTGCTCGTCGTATTTCTTTTCCAGCGATTCGATTTTTTTACGAAGCAGGGAGTTGTCGGCCAGAATCCGCCGAAGTTGCACAAATGTCCGCATAATCGCGATATTAACCTCAACGGCCTGCTTGCTCCGCAACACACTGGACAGCATTGCAACCCCTTGTTCGGTGAATGCGTAGGGCGTTGAAGCAGTGTGTTTGAGCATCTTGAACCGGTCGCAATTTGCGACCAGTTGATCTGTCTCTGTTTTGTCCAATTTAAACATGAAATCATCAGGGAACCGGTCGATATCACGCTTAACTGACTCGTTAAGTCGCTTTGTCTCAACCCCGTAAGGATTCGCTAAGTCCCTGTCCAACATAACTTTTTTCCCGCGAAGCAAAAAGATGCACTGCTGGACTCGCTCAACCGGAATAATCGAATTGTCAGATTTAGCTGCCATTATGGCCCCTGAAACAACACTCACCAAACCGGTCACAATCTGTGACCAGTTCCAAAATCAATTAAAGACTTATTTCGTGATTTTATTCTTTCGTGTATTGATCCTGAAATCGACCGCTTCTTCGCGTGAGGCGATAAACCGGAATGTAACTTCGGACTTTTCCATCGCTGATACCGGAATCCACACGCTGGTTTTCGTGGGGATCACCATCCCGTTACCGTCCAGCCATTCGACGCGATAGTCGAACCGTTTCGTGCCGTAGGCCTTATTGTATCCTTTCATCTGCACATCCAAAAATCCCTGCGGCGTTCGGGCTTCAATGACTTCTGTAATTTCAACCCCTTGCCCTAAAAGGGCGCTGATGACGACCGCGAACGGGCGGGTGACAATATTGTCGCCCAAAGTGTCGCCGCCGACGCCCTTGCCCATATTGATTCGCTCGTCACTGGGCTTGGAGGCACACCCACCCAATATCAATGCTCCGACACACACGATAAGCAAACTGTGTTTTACCATAATCTCGTCTCCTATTGATCAAAATGTCATTATTTCAATACTTGGTTGGTGCGATGTGCCAATCATTTTAACATAAACAATCGCCAATTTCCATCGCCTTTTGGTGGACATCATTTTTTCTTATTCATTCACCCTTGCGGTTTTTTATATCATTTTCAAGCTGGAGTAATTCATCTTCATCCTGACGGTCAGCAAGCCGGGCCTGATGGGCTTTGCGGCGAGCGTCAAACTGTTCGTATTGCGTCAAAGCAAGCTGTTGCATTTGGCCCTTACAGATTGAACCTTTGTCTTGCAATAAGATGAAATCATTTGACTGAATAATCCGGTCAGCATTTTCCCGCCAGAAGTCCATCGTGGTGTCAATACGGTTTTTGGCACGCAATTCCGCCGTTTCTAAAAAGACAACAACCAAGCGATTCAAAGTGTCGATTTCATCAGCATTGAGATAATTTTTTGCGATGTAAATATCCTGCTTACGGACAATGCTTCCCTGCCAACTGGTCAGCCCCATATTATCTTTATCGGCGTTGGCACGGCTTGTGACAATTTCAGCCGCGACTTGTTGGGTAACGGCAAAGAGCAATTTGTTTTGGGTTTCGGCAAAAAACATTTGGGTTGCTTTATCACTGCCGTCATAGTCATTGGTGAGAGCAAAAAGGTCACGCACTTTTTGATAAAAACGCTTTTCGGATGCGCGAATATCACGAATACGTGCCAGTATTTCATCAAAGTAATCAGGGCGGCCATCGGGGTTTTTCAACCGCTCATCATCCATCACGAAACCCTTAACGATGTATTCTTTAAGGTTTCTGTTTGCCCATTTTCTAAATTGCGTACCTCTTTTGCTCCTTACCCTGAACCCAATGGCAAGAATCATTTCCAAAGAGTAAAAAGTAACATTATATTCTTTTCCATCGGGGGCAGTTGTAAAGTAATCCTTTACAACTGAATTATCCTCTAACTCCTTGTCT
>QNBU01000191.1 GCA_003644215.1 Planctomycetota bacterium | reverse complement strand
TCCCGGCAGGCAACCGTCGCGGTCGCGGGCAAGTTTGCTGCGATCTCATCGGCGATATTCGGCCCCGAAAGCGTTGCCAGCGGGTGAGACGGGCCAAGTATCCCGGCCAGAATCTGTGTAGGCCGCAGGAGCGTGTTATTTTCGATGCCCTTAGTGATGCTGACGATGGGAATGCCAGCGGGTATATGGGGTTTGAGCCGCCCCCAGATACCCCGCATAAACTGGCACGGAACCGCCGAAACCAGCAACTCCGCACCGGCAAGAGCCGCCGTGTCATCCGCCTCATAGCCCAGCGACTCTGGCAGCGGATACCCGGGCAGAAAGATAACATTCTCTTTTGCCGAGGCAATCGCGGCCAATTCTGCCGCATCATGACCCCACATCGTCGCACCAACACCGTTCTTACACAGCAGCATCGCACAAACACTGCCCATTCCGCCATTGCCAATAATCGTTATATTCTTAATCATACCGCCATTAAACCACTCCGGCTCGTCGATTTCAAGCGGTGAGTTGTCGGCTTTTTCCAGTGGGTTTGTTTTTTTACAGTCAGCCGTCAGTCGTTATCAGTAACCACTTGCAAATGGGTCGCTTACAGCGTCTTTGATAAGATTGAAGTGGGGTTTGCTCGTTCAAAAAATATATCCAAAATCAACCGCTCTCAATTTTAAGTGTTCACTTTCCCTGTTTTTCCGCCGAGTTTGGCACAGGTGTACGATTGGGTTCATTTCGTTTCCTAAAATTGAGTCCGCTCTAAAAAGGCCGTTCACGACAGGTGGCCGGGGCGATATTTTTTCTTTTCAAAAGCGATCGCTGCGGCTATAATAACGCCCGTTGTTACAGGGGACAGGGCATTGCTCCGAGAGCAACCCGATCACTGCGACACTCTATACCAGATACCGGCGGCTTAACCACCGCCTTTTCCTTAAAAACAGCGAAGCGTTGCGCTTCAAATTAAAATCCGGGATTATGCCTAAAAACTTATACATTATTGATGGCCACGCGCATATCTACTCGGCGTATTATGCGCCAATGCGGCCGCTGACAACCCCTTCCGGCGAGCCGACCAAGGCGGCGTTTGTGTTTACCAACACACTGCTGGGGCTGATCGGTCGCGCCAAGCCGGATATGCTGGTGGTGGCGATGGATTCGGCGTCGCCGAGCTTCCGCGTGGATATGTATCCCGAATACAAGGCCCACCGCCCGCCGATGCCCGAAGACCTGCCCGCCCAGATTAAACAGATCGAGCGGATACTGGAGGCGATGAATATCCCGATGCTGCGTGTCGATGGCTGGGAGGCCGACGACATCATCGGAACGCTGGCCAAGGTAGCGACCGAAAAAGGTATCGATACGCTCATCTGCTCCAAGGACAAGGATATGCTCCAGCTTTTGAACGAGCATGTAGCGGCCTACGACATCAAAAAAGACATTATTACCGACACACAAAAGCTAATGGACGACAAAGGCCTGTCGCCGGAACAGTTTATTGATGTGCTGGCCCTGCAGGGCGACGCTGCCGACAATATCCCCGGCGTTCCGGATGTCGGCCCCAAGACGGCGACCGATTGGATCCAAAAATACGGCTCGCTGGACGAACTCTACGCCCACGCCGACGAGATCAAAGGCAAACGCGGCGACAACCTGCGAAACTTCAAAGAGCAGGCCTACCTGAGCAAAGACCTTGTGATTATTAACTGCGCCGCACCGGTAGAGTTCAACGAAAAGACATTCGCTCATTGCGGCCCCGATAAGGACAAATTGGCGGAAATCTACAAAGAACTCGGCTTCACCCGTCTGCTTGAATCGTTAGAAGGTAGGGCTGGCCATGCCCACGCTGAAAAAAGCAAGCGCGCCAAAGCAAAATCCGCCCCTATTGGCGGTTTGTTTGCTGGAATAGAAGATGCCGAAGAAAGTAGGGCCGGCCATGCCCACGCGGAAGCGAAGTACACGCTCGTTGATACACAGGGCAAGCTGGATGATTTTGTCAAAAAGCTCGCCAAACAAAATGCCTTTGCATTCGATACCGAAACGACGAGCATTAATGCGATGCGGGCCGATCTGGTGGGGATGAGTTTTAGCTGGCAGGCGGACGCGGGGTACTATCTTCCGGTCAAAGCCCCGCCGGGTCAGCCGACACTGGATATTGCAAAAGTGCGTGAAGCGATTGGCCCGATCCTTGCCGACGCCGAACGATTCAAGGTCGCCCAGAACCTCAAGTATGATTATCTCGTGCTGGAAAATGCGGACTTGCCGGTGGCGGTTTCCGATGGCAAAGTTTTCGATACGATGGTGGCTTCCTACTGTCTGCACGCCGACCGGGCCAGTAACGGGATGGATGCGATGAGCCGGGACTATCTGGGCTATGAGCCGATCCCGATTGCCGACCTCATTGGCAAGGGCAAAAAGCAGATTACATTCGATCAGGTCGATACAGCCGTTGCGTGTGAGTATGCCGCCGAGGACGCGGTCGTAACATGGCAATTATACGAATACCTGTCGGTCCGGCTGGACGGGATGCCGCAGATCAAAGAGTTGTTCGAGACGGTCGAGATGCCGCTGGTAACGGTGCTGGCGAGGATGGAAGCCAACGGTGTGTCGCTGGATACGGCACTGTTGCGAAAGATGTCCAATGAGATGACTGAAATCGTTGACCGGCTCACCGATCAAATCTATGCACTGGCCGGGCTGCCGTTTAATATCGATTCGCCCAAACAGCTTGCCGAGATTCTTTTTGACCGGTTAGGTTTGACGAGTCTCAAAAAGGGAAAGACCCAGCGAAGCACTGATGCCGGTGTGCTGGCCCAGCTCAGGGACGACCATGAAATCATCCCTCTTTTGTTGGAATATCGGCAGTTGGTCAAGCTCAAAAACACCTACACCGATAAACTCGGAAAGCTGATTAACCCGCGAACCGACCGGGTCCACGCGTCATTTAACCAGACAGTTACGGCGACGGGGCGACTCTCTTCTTCTGACCCAAACCTGCAGAACATCCCTGTGCGGACGGAGATGGGCCGAAAGATTCGCTCGGCATTCATCCCGGCCGAAAATACTGCCTGTATTCTCAGTGCCGACTATTCCCAGATCGAGCTTCGTCTGTTGGCACACTTTTCAAAAGACGCCGCATTGCTGAAGGCATTTGCCGACGATCAGGATATTCATCGTTTCGTCGCTTCGCAAGTCTATGGCGTAGAGCCAAAAGCCGTTACCAGCGAGATGCGCGGCAAGGCCAAGGGCGTCAACTTCGGCATTATCTACGGGCAGGGACCGTTCGGACTGGCCAAGGCCATCGGCATCACACAGGCCGAGGCCAAGCGGTTCATCGCCGATTATTATGATCGCTATCCGTCAATCCGCTCATTTATGGATAATGAAATTCATAAGGCAAAAAATCTCGGCTACGCCGAAACCATCCTGCACCGGCGGCGACCGATTA
>QNBU01000190.1 GCA_003644215.1 Planctomycetota bacterium | reverse complement strand
GATAACCGCTGGGTTATTTTAGCCGATCAGATTCCCTGGTGTCAAATCGAAGACGCTTACGGTGAACTGTTCAGTGATGATAACGGCTGTCCGGCCAAGTCGGCCCGGATGGCGTTAGCCCAAGTTCCACAGTTATGGGTGTAAAAGGCTGTTTTTGAAGTCTCAGGGCAGAAAGTCTTCACTACATTTTATTTCAACTCTTTATTTGTCCTGGCAGATCAAGGCCTAAACGCGACAGTAAAATTGCTTGGTGCTCGGTCGGCCTGCGAACGCAGCGGCGGCGAATATCTATGTTTTTGCGGGTCGGCAACACAACATCCACTACGCTGATCTTACTCAATTCGTCAAATATTCGTCGCGGTTCATCTCCCAGGCCCGCGGCTTTGGCCATCTGATGCAGCGTCTTCCATAGTACATAAGCCAGGAAACATACCAAAATATGAGCCAATACCCGATCCTTTTTCTGATGCCAAACCGGCCTGATCTTCAGGTCGCTTTTGTGAATACGAAACGCCGCTTCAGCTTCGGTCAATTGGATGTATGCATGCCATAAATCCTCTGCCGACCAATCGGTAACATTTGTACGGAGCAGATAGCAACCTTCATTAAGCGTTGCCCATGCTCGCCAGTTTTCCTTTTTCAACCAACTGACCGTCGTGCGTCCACCGGCTTGTTTTACTTCGACTTCAAACAGTCCAGCTGCCCGGCTGTTTTTGGCCATTATACTGCCAACCCTGCGGTCGATAGTTTCTTTCTTATACCTGCGTTTTTCACAACCGGTTTTGAGTTTTTCCAATGCGGTATCGATACGTTGCTCAAACCGTTCGTGCATTGCTTTCTCTTTCGCTTTTCGTTCATGGCTGCGACACAAAATGTATGTTTCCCTGCTATCATCAGGTGACTGACATATCTTCACTTCAAGTCCTTGACGAATTGTTTGCCAATCATCCTGAAGCAATTGACGCTCAAACTTTTTTAAGGTGCTTTTCGATGCACCAATAATATACTTACGATTACCCGATTGCATGAACTCAATGTTTTCTTTACTCATCATGCCGCGATCACCGCACCATATACGGTCAGCTTTGCCGTAATAAGCTTCCATTTTCGTTACAATTTCCTGCCAGGTTTTGACATCGTTTTTATTGCCCTCGAAAACTTCATATCCCAAAGGCATGCCGCATTTGGAGACTACCAGGCCAATACAAATCTGCTTGCAATCAGAACGCTTGTCGCGTGAATAACCTCGTTGTGCCATCGGATTACCCAAACATTGACCCTCAAAATAAGTGCTGGTAACATCGTACAGCAATAAATCATACTTCAAGCCGAACATACTGCCGAGCCGATCCTTCAAATGTTTCTCCAAAGCTTTTTTGTGAGGTAGAAGTTTGTCCAATGCACGATACAACCGTTCATCATAAACTTTCTCGGGCGGTATACCCAACAACTCCGGCATAGCTGTACTCTTATAATAATGCTCGGCAATATAAAGCTCACTTGAGGGATTGCACAGCCGACATATCGCAAGTACCAGTGCCATTTTCGACCATGGTATTTCCTCTCTTCCCTGCGGCATTACCGTTTCGAGTAGTTCGTCAAACTTGAGTTTATGTATCAGTTGCAAAGCGAGCCATGGCCCGCCAAAGTCCAACTGATTCTCAACGCGGATATTGGCAGTATCAACTTCTATCCATTCCGGCTCAGGTTTATTATCTGTATCAAATAATTGTAGCTGCCTGAATAATTTTTTATTGCCTTTGGCGGCTCGTTTGATTCCAAGCCGTTCGGATTCTTTGAGTAGTCCCAGATAAGAAACGATACGCTGACGAGGCCCTCGCTCTGTTCGGTAAGATTCGACCAACGCCCAGTATGCGTGGTTCTTTCCGTTCTTATATCGATAACATGGCCTGATAAACATAACCACATTTTACAGCGGATTTAACATCGAACAAGTAGCAAGGTCTACACTACATCGCCTTTCAAAAGTATTCGCCGTATTTTCAACAGAAACTCAAAACCCTGCCCCGCATAACACCAGCAAAAACCGCCAACTCGCAAAAAAAGGTACGCAAAAAAAGTTAAAAAAAAGTTTTTTTCTCATCTACTGTGGAACTTGGGTTAGCAGCAAGGATAGAACCTTGAAAAGCATTTAAGACATCAGCTGTCGCCGGTATGCTGGTTGGAACACGGTATCGAGCCATGATTTTGCCTCTTTAGCGGCTCTGGCGTTTATTCGTTCTTTCGATGCGTTTATTCCCCGATGATTTTCACCAGCAAGCGTTTTCGGCGTTTGCCGTCGAATTCGTAATAGAAGATGTGTTCCCACGGGCCTAAGTGCAACCGGCCCTCAGTAATGGCCACCACGACCTCGCGGCCCATGACTTGCCGCTTCATGTGGGCATCGGCGTTGTCTTCGTAGCCGTTGTGGCGGTATTGGCTGTGGGGCTTTTCCGGGGCGAGCTTTTCCAGCCAGCATTCATAATCATGGTGCAGACCGGACTCGTTGTCGTTGATAAAGACCGAGGCCGTAATGTGCATCGCATTAACCAGCACAATTCCCTCCTGCACGCCGCTTTCGGCGACGAGTTGCTCGACTTGGTTGTGAATTGAAATAATCTGCCGCCGCCGCGGGACATCCATCCAGATTTCTTTTGTCAGTGTTTTCATATAAATCTCCCATTTAGAAAAACGCCAATATACCCTAAAAATGAATGGTTTCAAGTGTCACCCGGAGAGGAAATAGGATATTTCGAATTTAAACCATCTATTTGAATCTTGACTCTTGGAAATACATAAGGATAATGATAAAAACAAAATTTTGAAAGAGAAAAAAATGTTTTGGAAAAAAGATCCAAAGAAAGCACTGTTGATGCCTACGCCAAAAGTTTGCTAAGCGGCTTTGCTGAGCATTGGTAATTTCTCAACATTCCGCCAAACTTGTATAAAACAGCTCCTCGTGGCCGCAAAACCAGTTTTCACAGCTCTTATTATCTTCAAAAGTCCAAAATCAGGCCACAATGCGGCCTTGCTGGCCCTTTCCCATACGATTTTGCGTATCTTGGCGCAGACCGATGCTCTTAAAATATTCCAGCCGACAATCTTCAGATAAATCGCATGAGCCACCGCCGGTTTGCCGCGAACCCGCAGGCGGCCTAAGCCGGTTTTGCGTTTTAATCCGCTGTTGGTTCCCTCAATGCCGCCGCGAACTTTGTACCGTTCTCTAAAAATGTCCGTTTCTTGTTCTTTACGACGGGCGGCCAGCCGTCTTTCTTTGGCGGTATGATCAAGTTGGTATCCAGCCTGTGTTTTCCTTACCGGACACTGCCGGCAGAATTCACATTGGCCGCAATCCGATGCGGCCATCACCGTTTTTGTTTTTCCGGTATCGGTGTGATGCTCCGATGTTTCAGGTTTGTGCCCTGCCGGACAGCAAACGACCTCCTCAGTCCTCTC
>QNBU01000189.1 GCA_003644215.1 Planctomycetota bacterium | reverse complement strand
TCGAAAATATTACGATGGATATCGAGGTCGGTTCTGTTACCGCCATCATCGGCCCCTCCGGCTGCGGCAAAAGCACCTTTTTGCGAAGTATCAACCGGATGAACGACCTGATCCCGCAGACGCGCACCGAAGGGCATTTATCCGTGGGCGGGCAGGATGTTTATGACAAAAGTACAAACCTCGTCAATCTGCGTCAGCAGGTGGGCATGGTGTTTCAGCGCCCCAACCCATTTGCCAAAAGCATTTATGACAACATCACCTACGGCCCCAAACTCCAGGGCATCCGCAGTAAAGCCAAATTAAACGCCCTTGTCGAAAAATGTCTCAAAGACGCTGCTTTGTGGGACGAAGTCAAAGACGATCTGCATAAATCGGCTTTGGCCCTGTCCGGCGGCCAGCAACAACGGATCTGCATTGCCCGCACATTGGCCACCAAGCCCAGAGTCGTCCTGATGGATGAACCCTGTTCGGCGCTGGATCCGCTGGCGACCGCTCGGATTGAAGATTTGATTAAAGAACTCAAAGGAACCTATACACTCGTCATCGTAACACATAATATGCAGCAGGCCGCTCGTGTCAGCAAACGGACCGCCTTTTTCTGTCTCGGCAAACTGATCGAGTACGGCCAAACGGATAAATTGTTTACCAATCCGCAGGAAAAATCGACAGAGGATTATATTACCGGTCGATTTGGATAAACCAACAGCCAATAGCGAGGAAAAAACGATGTCCCTTCATATGAGCAACGAAGTAGAAAAATTAAAAAAAATGCTGCTATCCCTGTGTTCACAGGTGGAAAAACAGCTCTGGCTGGCCGTCAAATCCATCAAGGATCGACACATTGGGGTGGCCCGAGAGGTGATCGATCGCGACCATGAAATCGACCAGAACGAAGTTGATATTGAAGAGGAATGCCTGAAGATACTGGCACTCTACCAACCGGTTGCGATTGACCTGCGATTTATTGTAACGGCGATGAAGATCAACAGCGACCTCGAACGCATTGGCGACCTGGCTGTGAACATCGCCGAACGCAGTGAGTTTCTGTCGCGTCACGACCCGGTGACGGTTCCGTTTGATTTTGATCTGATGGCCGCAAAAAGCCAGACGATGCTCCGTAAAAGCATTGAGGCCCTTGTTAATATCGATAGTGATCTGGCTGGTAAGGTCTGCATAATGGACGATGAAGTGGATGCGATTAACAAAGAAATGTATGATCTGGTCAAGCAAAGCATCCTGGCCCGGCCGGAGGATATCGAGTGCCTGATCCACCTGCTGAGCGTGTCCCGGCACTTAGAGCGGATCGGTGACCACGCCACCAATATCGCCGAGGATGTTATTTATATGGCCGAGGGAAAGATTATTCGCCATAAGGCGGAAAATTACGACTAATCGCGGGATTTTCAAGTGGGCAATCGGAAAACCTCCGTGGCCTATCACCACTGTAGGGCTTTCCATAAAAAAAAGGCCGTTTGACGTTTGCGTCAAACGGCCTTTTTGAGTAATACTGGGAGTATTATACTCCTGTTCTTTCAGTGTGTTAGAGATATGTATGCTGATGTTGGGTACCGAGGTGTCAAAAAGTTCAGCGATCTGATTCTGATTCATCCGCACCATACCATCTTTGGATTCACCGGAAAACTCACCGTTTTCGCCTACTTTGCATAGCAAAATGGGTCAGAACAGGGCAATCGGCGTAAATCAAACAGTGAGTTTAGTGAGGGATGGTGTAGATGCTAAAAACCTTAATAACCATTCAAAAACAAAGGTATTGACAGGAAAATAGGGTTCTGTTATAGTCCCAAACACCCAAGCGTCTGTAGCTCAATTGGATAGAGCATCGGTCTTCGGAACCGAGGGTTGGGGGTTCGAGTCCTCTCAGGCGTATTACATTACCTCTTTAACACAAAGAAGTTATAGTTGCTTTCCATCGCTTTCTGTTACCTAAAAATCACTACTGCAACAGATTTGCAACAGAATCCAGTTACAAATCATGCGATTCTCAAACGATGGTGACAGCTTTTTCTTAGCAATTCCTGACTGACTTGGTGCGTTACCGCTTTTCTGGCACGCGCCAATAGATCGTCGGCAATGGCCAGATAAAAATTATGGGTCGTCTCGAAGTTAGCATGTCCGGCCAGCGTCATCACATCGTATTCACTAAGCCCCTGTCGGAACCAACCGGTAATCGCCGTTCTGCGGATGTCGTGGAATGTCTTTTTGCCCACCTCGGCCAGTTTGAGTATCTTATTAAACTGCCGGGTAAAATTGTTCATCACGCTGTACCGGGCACTGGAAAGCGTCCACTTACCCTCTTGGCGCACCCGCTGGATATACTCGTATCGAGCAGATGGAACCAGCACATAAGGGTGGTCGCCCTGCCTGCGATGCTTCAACTCTATTAAAAGTTGTTTGACATCATCCATCAGCGGCAGGGAACGATGATCGCTGTCCTTAATTCGCCATTCCCATGTTTGAGGGGTTTCTTCTTTCGCGTTGACTTCAACCGTCATACCCTCAAAATCGATATCATCCCAAACCAGATTCAGCAATTCACTTTTCCGCATTCCGGTGGTGACCGCCAGTGTAACCAGCAGGTCCCATTCCAAAACATCCTCATTCTGAAACTCAGACGCCGCTTTAATCAGTGCTGCAATTTCCTCATCGGTGTATATCTTGATGCGTTTCTTGGGAACCTTCGGCAATTTGACATACAGAAGCGGGTTTTCCTCAAGCTGCTTTCGCTGAACACCCAAGGTAAAAAACCGTTTAACGCCCTTGAGTTTCTTGGCCACAGTCGCAGGGCTTTCGCCCCTATCCAAACAGATTTGGCGAAAGTATTCGCCGTGTGACAACCGAACTTTTCGATAGTCCATATTACCGACAACACAAATAAAATCGTTCATGGCTTGCCTGTATTCAGCCTGAGTGCTTTCCCGAATCTGATTGCCAGTCCTTGCTAAGCTGTCTTTTGCAAATTCTTTTAATTTCAAAGAGCCCGGTTCTACCTGTCCCATTCTCAGATGCCGCTCGAATGTCGCTCGCTGCCGTTCGGCTTTTCGCCCATCGCAATGACCTAACGATTTCTGTCGTCGCTTGCTATTTTCATCGGTATAGAGCAGGTAATAGGTAAAACCATTGCCGTCATAGGACGGTCTTTCCCAGAGTGTAACCAGCTTTTTCGCTTTCATAGCGTCATTCCTTTCCGACTCATAACGCTGGCTAGACTCGGATTAACCTTGCCATGATTATACCGGATTTTCTTCGTTTTTACCACTATTAATCCACTAATTTCGATTTTTTTTCGACCCATTTTACGACTGCCTCCAGCGGATACAACGGCTGCCGACAGATATGAATGTACGGCAGATCGTGCATCCGCCTGAGGTTCTCGATCACATTGTGAAAGTCCGCCGCCTTGCTCACTTCCGGAATCCTCAGATACCGGATCAACTCTTCCTCGGTCATGA
>QNBU01000188.1 GCA_003644215.1 Planctomycetota bacterium | reverse complement strand
GAGGCCAAGGCGATTCGCAAACTCCAGCACCCGGTGCGTTCGAGAAAACTGGAAGGATTTATGGACGATCACTCGAATTAGCCGTTAGTGGAACACGGGCTTCCAGCCTGTGCTGGGATAGCGGTTGCTGTATAGGGTACAAGTAGGGCAATTTATGGGGGCAGGTAGGCGTAGGCAAGACACCCGTGTGAACAGATGCGCTACAGGATTTCCATTGCGACAGCGGTAACATCGTCGATTTCGCCGGGCTTGAAGTGGTATGCTTTGGCCCTGTCGCTAAGGGCCTCGATCATCGGCTCTATGGGAAGGCGGCATAGTTCAGAAAACGATTTGTTAAAACGGAATCGCCCGTTACCGTCGCTGTCGCCGATCATCGGCTCGATGCCGTCCGAAAAGACAAAGAGCTTATCGCCGGGCTGAAGTTGGATGGATTTTTGCTCGAAGTCCGCCTCAGGGAAGACGCCGAGCAGCCCGCCGCGGCTTTGAAGTTGAACGAGTTGGTTGTCACGAACCAGCACCGGATAGGGGTGTCCTGCACGGGCATAGTCGAGCTGGAGTGTTTTGATATTCAATAATCCATAAAAACAGGTCGCGAACAAACATCCGGCCAGTTCCTGTTCTGACATCCGAAGATTCAGCGTGGTAACAACTTCGGACGGCTTGAAAATCGTGTACTCATCATTGATTGTTTGCCGCATCACAGCGGCCTGTTTCAGGAACATGGTCAGCAGGGCCGCCGGCATCGAGTGTCCCACAGCATCGGCGAGGTAAAAACCGATATGGTCTTCATCCAGCCGGGCGATGTCATAGATATCCCCGGACACCCACTCGGCGGGTCGGAACATCGTGGCCCAGCGGATGTTTCCGGCGTGGGGCAGTCGGGCGGGAAGAAAGTTTCGCTGGACATGTCCGGCCATTTCAAGTTGCTTGGCGGTGTCTTCGTTCAGCGAGAATTGACAGGGATGAGCATCTTTTTTGGCCGGATCGCTTTGCAGTCGTTTATAGAACTTTACATTGCTTTCGATCCGCGCCCAAAGCGGTGCATAGTCAACTGAGTCGATTTTTGAAGCAAGCGGAAGGTCGTCAAGCGGGATAAAATCGCCGCCGTTATAGAGAATAATCGAGATGTCTTTCTGATCCAGTTGCCTGAACAACTCATGGAATGTTGTGGCGGTATCGGCGGTGATCGCTTCGGCATCAAAAATAACCGTTCCGAGAATGTTGCGGCTGTGAATACAGGCGTTAAAGTCGCTACTTGAAACACGGTCCCATAAATAGCCGTTTTGGTTGAGTTGCTCGGCCAATTCGTCGGAAACAGGCCGATCCCCGGCAAATAGAACATGGACCGGAGCCGTTTGATTTTGCGAACAGGTTGTCATATCGGTTTCCGTAATCATTTTTATAAGCCACTCGCTATTTCTGTTTCGGACAACAACCCCCCGGACTTAATGATGCAATGGGCCGGATCACCGGGATTATATATGCAGGATTGGGTTTATTTTCACCTGTGGAAGACTTGGGGCATAAGGCATTAGTCTTGAGGGCGAAAGAAGTTATCGCAATTTTACTTGATTTAAAATTGGGTTTATTGCGCCCGAGCAACCCGGTAATATGTCTCAGATTTTTCGTTCTGATCGCATTTTTAAGATGCGTTCCCGTTCATCAACGGCAAGATGGTTGCGGCCCATTGCGACGCTTCCTTAACAGAGTCTTGTTTTGTGCAAAAATGCGCTATCGGAAACACCCGCGATGGGCGACATTTTTTCTTTTCAAAAGCGATCGTTGCGGCTATAATAAGTCCCGTTGTTACAGGGGATAGGGCGTTGCTCCGAGAGCAATCCGATCACTGCGACAATCTATACCGGATACCGACGGCTTAACCACCGCCTTTTCCTTGAAAACAGCGAAGCGGTGCGATTCAAATTAAAATCCGGGTTTGAAAAACTAACAAAATCGGAGATTTTTATGCATATATTGCTTACCGGCGGGGCGGGGTTCATTGGGTCGCATTTGGCGGAGAAATATCTTCAGGCCGGACATCGTGTTACGGTGATTGATGACCTCAGCACCGGTTCGTTGGAGAATATCGCAGGGATCCAGTCACATCCCGATTTTGAGTTTGTCTGCGACTCTGTCCGCAACGCCAGCACGATGCATCTGCTGATCGAAAAGTGCGACACCGTCTTTCACCTCGCCGCGGCGGTGGGCGTGCAGTTGATCGTCGATGAGCCGGTGCATACCATCGAGACCAATATCCACGGTACCGAGGTTGTGCTTTCGGTCGCCAACAAGTTCCGCAAAAAAGTACTCATCGCCTCGACCAGTGAGGTCTATGGCAAAAGCGAAGCGATTCCCTTCAGCGAAGATGACGATACGGTGCTGGGTAGTACGCGGTTTTCCCGCTGGTCCTATGCGTGCAGCAAGGCAATTGACGAGTTTCTCGCTCTGGCCTACCATCAACAATACGGTCTGCCCGTTGTGATCGTGCGGCTATTCAATACCGTTGGGCCCCGTCAGACGGGCCGCTACGGGATGGTCATTCCACGATTTATCGAACGGGCCTTGGCCAACAAGCCCATTCAGATCTATGGCGACGGTCAGCAGACACGCTGTTTCTGCTGCGTGCATGATGTAACCGATGGTTTGGTGCGGCTGATGGATTGTGCCGATGCCACGGGCCGGGTCTTTAATCTGGGTTCCAATGAGGAAATTTCGATTGAAGCGCTGGCCGATAAGGTCATTGAGCGAACCGGCAGCACTGCGGGCAAGGAGTTTTTGTCCTATGAACAGGCCTACGGCAGGGCGTTTGATGATATGATGCGGCGTGTCCCCAATTTGCAGCGCATCGATGAAGCGGTCGGATTCGGGCCGCAGTACACGCTGGACCAGACCCTGCAATTGGTCATTGACGAAATGTAACCGGGAACGCGGGCGTCTCGCCCGTATAGTTAAATTGTTAGTGTGTTTTTCAAGGAGCCCAAACAATGAAACAGCGTATTCAACGGTTTTTTCTTTTTTGTGTTTTGTTGATGTTTTTGGTTGGATGCACCACGGTGCCGATTACCGGCCGCAGCCAGTTTAATACCGTTCCTGATTCACTCATTAATTCAATGGCGCTTCAGGAATATAACAGTTTTCTGAAAAGCCCCGAAAATAAACTCAGTACAGATGCTGAAAAAACGGCGATGGTCCAGCGGGTCGGTGGTCGCATTGCCGATGCGGTCGAGCGGTATATGAACGACCATTATCTGACAGACCAGATTGCCGACTACAAATGGGAGTTTAACCTGATCGACAGCGACCAAAAGAATGCCTGGGCCATGCCCGGCGGTAAAGTCATTGTCTATACGGGCATTCTTGATACCACGCAGGACGAGGCGGGTCTGGCGGTGGTGATGGGTCACGAGATCGCCCATGCGATTGCCCGCCACGGGGCCGAACGGATGACACAGGGATTGACTATTACGCTGGGCGGCATTGCGTTGGATAAAGCACTG
>QNBU01000187.1 GCA_003644215.1 Planctomycetota bacterium | reverse complement strand
GATAGTGTGTAGTGGCCTGCCGGAGCCGCGAGAAAAGCGCCCTGGCCAGTGGATGACGCGGTGATGAGGTCGGCACTTTCGATTCCGGTCAACCAAACTTGTGCGTCGGGCAGAACGACTCCCAACGCATCCGTTACCACGACGGTCAGTGGACTGAAAGCGAGTATCATTTCCACCGGATTAATATCGAAAGCCATTTCGAGTTCATTTTGCAGGTCAATCTGCATAAACTCGACGAGTTGTCCATTTACAAATCCGGCCAAACTGTAGAGGTCGCTCGGTATGGCCGAAAGTTTGTAAGTCCCATTGGCGTTTGGTGCAATGTCGATATGGATTTTCTGGTTTACGGTGGTTAAAAACAAATCAATCGGAGCGGTGCTGAGAAAGTGTCCGTATAGCGTGGTGGTTTCTTCCGGGATGGGATCAAGTCGAATCATTTGCTCCGCAGGGACGCCTGTTATTTCCACGGTCTGCTGTTGCCATACGCCGCTGTCGAACTGAACCCGCAGGACATAAGCGCCAGGTATAACATTTTCAAACAGCATCGCATCGGCCTCCGTTCCGATTGCCCGGACCTGATTCAAATTGTCAGGCATATCAAGCGCATAGACCAGAACGGCTTTTGATACATTTGATAGTTTCGCGCCGGTCGAGTCATTCAGCCATACGGTTACTGTTTCAATGTCCAGATTGACATTGAACATATCCCGCTGCGGCATCTCAACCGTTGCCAGCCGATGCAGACGGTTGTCGAAGCTTCTGTTCATAACAGCGTACACGCCGGGTGAAATGCCGAGAAAGGAAAAATGGCCTTCGCTGTCGGTGAGAACTTCCTCGCTGAAAGAGGCGATGGATATGTCCAAAACATCACTCAAAAATAGCGTTTGATCGATAAGAGGCCTTCCGTTGATGGTTACTATGCCTGTCAGGGCGGGGCGTCCGCCAATGTTTATGACACAGATCGAATCCTTTCCGCACCATAGCGACTGTGTGATCAGATGGGTATGGCTGTTGGGTGGCGCAGGGCGGCAGGTTAAAGAAGCACATCCGTTATAGGCAATGTTGGGAAATCGGTAGTAACCGTTTGGATCTGTTTTAGCGGAGGCGATTTTTTGGCCGGTCTTTGTTTTTGAAAATAACGGATTTTCAGTCAATTCCAGTGTGGCGTTTATGACCGGCTCGTTTGAAAAATTACTGACGGTTCCCGTGATTGTTGGAATGATTGCGGCGGGCTGTTTTTTCTTGTCCGGCCGGGATTCTTCAACGGCAATGGGTGGACGCGCATCCGGAAAACGAATCAGGATTTGTTCGATAGCATCGGCAAACGGATCGTCATCCGGGGATCCGGGATACCAGTGTTCTTTAGCTTGCTGTAATAGATCGATTGCATTCGCATCGGCCAGTTTGCCGAGAAAATGTGCCGCTGCTGCCTGGCTGATGAACTGGCCGGACTTTAGTACTTCCAACAGAGCGTCAACATGACCCGCTCGTCCCAGGGCAAATACCCGCTTCAATTCCTCCCCGTCCATATCATCTTGTGAGGGCTGTCTGTTTTCAGGTTGAGGGGGTTCTTTCTCGGGCAGCAACCGAGGCGCAGTTGTCTCGGAGGCAACGGGTATCGGTGTGTCGGTGTCGCTATTTCGCATCGCCCAATAAATCCCTGCCAACAGGGTAACGATGACGGCTAAAACGATTCCCGCCGTCAACCGCCCGGATGGCGAGGTTTCTTTAGGGAGGGATGTTTCCCTCACTGCCTGAAGCAACGACGCTCGAATCGCATCGATCTCAATACGATCCAGTCCTTGGTACACCGTTGTCGTACTTAGCAGTTTTTCTAAATTAGTATCCTGTATTTCAATTTCACCCGTGGCGTCGGATTCTGAAAAACCGAGATTCACCGACGCGATAAGCTGGAAAAATACCCTCCTGAACGAATGTCGGGACCGGTAAAGCTTGTCTTGGATGTCTTCAACGCCGCAGTCCATCTCTTCGGCAAGATGTTCAGCCGTATCCAGATGACAATAGCGGCCTATCAGCAGTTCGCGGTCCGTCATTTCCAGTTCCGCCAGAGCGGCCTGCACAATTTCATGAACGAACGCATTGCTTAAAACTTTCTCATTGAGCGAATCCGAGCGAAACCGTGACAGTTCGCACAATATCTCATCCGGCAGTTGAGACCATGCCCACGGTCGTTGCGGCTTCATCTGCCAATGCTCTAAACCCTCGTCGCGCGATTGTATGGCCTGCTGTTTGAGCCACTGGAAGAGTGTTTCGCCAGTAGGGTTAAATTCGGAAAGATTTTTTGCCGCTTGTGCAAAAGTCCGGCTGGTCAGGTCCAGGGCAATTTGAGCATCAGCGCCGACCTGATAGTACGACCAGGTATAGATGACCGGTCCGAACTGCTCCAGAAACCGCTCCACTGCATCCGAGTCCGCCATCAGCAGGAGCCGGAGTTGTTTATGATCCCAAAACTTTTCCATAGAGACCTACCTCAATTGCATTGCCAAATACCATTATATCGGTTTTTTTTGTGTCAGGGTAGTAGTTTTTCTGCAGGCGCTAAGACCCCGCGCGATGCTGTTGCAATCGTTTCTTGATGGTCCGGCGATCCAGCCCGGTTAATCTTGCGACTTCCTCATAGGTGTCGCAGCGGCCATAAAGCATTTTACAATAGCCGTTTAGCAATTCATCCGCTGTCAGGGTTGCCGAATCGATACCGGTTTTTAGTTGATCCTGCAAGGTTTGTGTTTTTTCTTTTTGTCCTTCGTAGTTCCGTTTCAGGATGACCCGGCGAATGCACTGGGCCAGTTCCCGCACATTGCCCGGCCATGGATAATGCCTGCCGAGATAGGTGTCAATGGTTTCCAGGACACGCGCGGCCAGTTCCGTATTTTTCCGGCCGGTAATCAGGGAAGTAAAATGCTCGACCAATTCGATCAGTTCGTCCGGGTTTTCCATCACCCGTTGAGCCAGCGGCGGCACTTGGATGCAATCCGAACAGAGCCGGTAGTAAAAGTCGTCGCGAAATGTACCCTCAGTCCGCAGGGTATCCATAGGGCGATTGGTCGCGGCGATGACGCGGCCGCAGAACCGCAGCTTTTCGTGGCTTCCGACCGGGCTGAATTCCCGTTCCTCCAACACTTTCAGCAGTTTAACTTGCGCCGGGATGCCGATCTCGCCGATCTCGTCCAGAAAGATCGATCCGTGCGGCGGGCATAGACCCAGCACGCCCTCATGCGTTTCGACCGCCCCTGTAAACGCACCCTTGGTGTGGCCGAATAATTCCGATTCGAGCAGGCCCTCGGCAAATTGGGACAGGTTCAGCGGGATAAATGTCGTTGTAAAACTTGAGCTAAAAGTCTGCTTGGCTGTGTCGAATGGGATAAAACCACTGCGACCAATCGCCGCCGCCGCAGCGCCTTTGCCGCAACCGGTTGGGCCTTCAAGCAGTGTCGAAAAATCCTCCATCCGGTTCCAAAGACAGCGCTCGTACCACGAAAT
>QNBU01000186.1 GCA_003644215.1 Planctomycetota bacterium | reverse complement strand
GACATACCCTTTAAGAAGTGTCCGCCCTTTCACTAATATCTCACCTTCCGGGGACAATTTCACCTGCCTGTATTTGAGAGGACGACCCGCCGAATGCGTGCCATCGCGACAGTCCTTCCGACTCGTTGTCGTAACTTGTGAAGCCATCTCCGTAGATCCGTAAGTCCTGTAAATCGGCAATTCTAACGATATCGCCCTTTGGATTAAATTCACGGGTGAAAACGCTCCGCCCAGTAAAATGGCGGTCAGCGTTTTTAGTTTTCGGACGCACGCAGGGTCTTGCAGTAACTGAATAAGTTGGGTCGGCACAACGGAAAGATGTGTCATATCATACTGTCGGATCGATTCGACGAGCGGTAGTTTCGGGGCCGGACAGACAAGCGTTCCACCATGCAGCAAGGCCCGTGCTATCAGTGAAAAACCACTGATGTGATACATCGGAAGAGACGCCAACCACTTATCTCCCGGTCCGAACGGGATATTATCATCTGCTCCCACGGCACTGAAATAATGATTTTCAAGAATATGCAAAACCGCTTTGGGCTTTGCGGAACTTCCGGTCGTAAGAAGAATGCTTGCGCTTGCCTGAAAATCGAGCTGGTTTTTATCAAAGGGAGCCGGAGTCCAGCTCGCACTGCCGGATCCGACAAAATCATCAATGAAAAACGATTCGGTTTTCGTCGGAACCGTTTTGGGGCCATCGGAAGTAAAAAAAGTCCGAACATTAAAATTATCAAGAATACTCATGACCTTGCGGCTTGGATAGCGTGTACTGATCGGAATGACCACAGCACCCAACTGCCAGCAGGAAAGCACCATTTCAGCAAATTGGGTGCTGTTTTCACTTTGTATGGCAATAGCGTCCCCCTGACGAATGCCGAGGCGGTACAGTTTGGATATTAATGGATGTTCGCTGTTTGGCATGAGTTGTTTCCGATTTTCATTTCACCATCAACTATCGACCAACAATCTTTCGTTAAAACAGGGCCGCTGTTCCAGCAACTGCTGCAGGTTGACTGAACCATTCACAACGGGAATCCGATGAGCGAGGCAATCCTCAGTGAACCATTTCAGCGTATCCAGGCCGGCCGGGATGTCAGAAAGCCCCCTTTCTCCCGCAAAAAGAAAAATCGCCCTGATGGCAAGGCCGCTCTGAAAACTGCTGCTCAAAACCGGCATTATATTGTTACTGCGGGCGATGTCAATCAGATCAGCGGTGTGCCTAAGCCCTCCGGTGAGGCCGGGTTTTATGACAAAAGCACCAACATGGCCAAGATCGGACACAGAGCCAATACCCTTTTCGAGAAGTGTCTCGTCGAGGGCTAAGGGAATGCCGGTGCCATTGACAAACGCTTTCTGGTCGCAAACACGATGAACCGGTTCCTCAATATAATCGATCTGACCTGGACCCATGCGCTCGCAAAAGGTAATCGCCTCTTCCAGCGTCCATGATCGGTTGGCATCCAATCGCAATTTCATTTTATTTTGGATGATTTTTTTTGACGCCTTTATTCTGTCCGCGTCTTGGGCTATCGAGTTTGACCCCACTTTAATTTTTACCGTCGTAAATCCCCGTTCAAGCATCTCCCGCAAGTCCGTATATAAGCCCTCTGAATCGGCACTCGTCAAACCACAAACAGGGACTTTCAGCCCCGAAAATATGCCTTGTCCGGCGGTTTTCTGAATCAATAAATCAAACAACGCCATCTCAACGCCGAATGAAACTGAAGGAGGAAGACCCGTACCAATCTGTTCTTCTATTGGATCGGTAAACGACGCTGTTTCATTTTGAATTTCCCTCTCGAGAAGTGTTTTACGAACCCGAAAAATACAGTAAGCGGCTTCGTCCATTGTTTCTTTATGAAGAAAAGGCAGCGGTGCAATCTCTCCATACCCTGTCCGTCCGACTGAATCAATCAGTGAAAGGATAAGACCTGTGCGATTCTCGAGAGTATGGCCTTTTATGATGATTGGCCTGACGAGTTTCAGGTCATACTTCTGCAATCGAACATCCGATATCTTCATAGCATCCATCCGGCCGAAAAGAGAACGCTGAATAAAATCAAAAATTTCCCTGTATCTCCCAAAACCTGATTGCACGACAGTGCGTCATCACCTTTCAAATAGACGGCGTAAATAGATTTCCATGCGACAGGGAAAGCCAATAAAGAGATAAGACACCCATAGTGGCCCTTTGCGATCCAGCACACTACAACGGGAATAAAAGACGCCATCACCACGCAGATAATATACTCAAAAACACCGAACCGCCTGCCCATCCTGACCGCCAGTGTTTTCTTTCCGGCGGCTTTATCCGTCCGACGATCCCTGAGATTATTGACGGCCAAAATAGCCGTTGAAATAAGCCCCGGAGCCAACCCCGCAATAATCACGATAGGATTGATTAAATGCGTCTGCAGATAATAGGTTCCGCCCACAGCGACCGGCCCAAAAAATAAAAGGACAAACAACTCCCCTAAGCCCACATAGCCAAGAGGCAAAGGCCCTGCGGTGTAAAGAATACCGCTTAAGATCGACAGGATGCCGATAACCATGATGGGCCAGCCCCCCCTGCTTATCAGATAAAGTCCTAGAACAGCCGCAAGTCCAAAAATCCCAACCGAGGCCCACATCATTGCAGCAGGCGAAACGAGTCCGGCCTGTGTGGCCCGAACCGGCCCGGTTCTCTCTTTGGTGTCAACACCTTTGACATAATCAAAATAGTCATTTGAAAGGTTGGTCCCGATCTGAATGAGCAGCGCCGCCAAAATAGTAGCCAAAAAAATACCGATATGGATGGGACGGTCGCCGTACGCCAAAGCCGTCCCAATTAACACCGGTCCAGCGGCGGCCGGCAATGTTTTAGGGCGGATGCTGAGGAACCATATTTTAAATTGTGCCTGCGACAGATCCATTTCCCATCCTATCGAATCGTGTTTTTTTCGTCGGCTACAGTTTGGCAGTTACTTTCGAAACCGACTGAAATCCGGCTTCCGCTTATCGATAAAGGCATCGCGTCCTTCCTGAGCTTCCTGCGTTTGATAAAACAACGCTGTTGCGCACCCCGATAATTCCTGGAGGCCGGCCTGACCATCACAATCGGCGTTAAAGGCGGCTTTTAGACACCGAATAGCCATCGGCGATTTTTCGAGCAGCTCACGACACCATGTTATCGTTTCCGTCTCAAGTTGCGACAGAGGGACGACTTTATTGACAAGGCCCATCTGCATCGCTTCTTCTGCATTGTATTTCCGGCAAAGATACCATATTTCCCGCGCTCGTTTTTGGCCGATGACGCGTGCCATATAACCAGCGCCAAATCCCCCGTCAAATGAACCGACAATCGGTCCGGTTTGCCCGAAAATCGCGTTCTCTGCGGCGATCGTAAGATCGCACATCAAATGCAGAACATGGCCGCCGCCGATAGCGTACCCAGCCACCATAGCAATAATGGGTTTCGGGCATCGTCTGATCCGGCGTTGAAACTCGAGAACATTAAGACTTTC
>QNBU01000185.1 GCA_003644215.1 Planctomycetota bacterium | reverse complement strand
TCATAGATCGAATGCGGAATGCTGTCATCACGGATAAACGCCTCGTAGGCTGCGTCAAACAGGATGATTGCCTTGTTGGCAATCGCGTAATCAACCCACTTTTTGAGCTGTTCTTTCGTAGCCACCGCACCCGTTGGGTTGTTCGGATAACACAGATAGATCATATCCACCGGTTCGGTCGGCAGTTCGGGAACGAAATTATTCTCCGCCGTACACGGCATATAGACGATATTCGCATAACGCCCCGCATCGTCGGCTTCGCCCGTGCGACCGGCCATTACATTGGTATCCACATACACCGGATAGACCGGATCAGTCACAGCCACCACATTATCAATTCCAAAGATTTCCTGCATATTACCGGTATCGCACTTGGCGCCATCGCTGACAAAAATCTCATCCGCCTCAACCGGAATATGTCGGGCTTTATAATCGTTTTCGACGATAACATCTCGAAGAAACGCATACCCCTGCTCAGGGCCATACCCATGGAAACTACCGGCAACCGCCACCTCATCGACGGCCTTATGCATCGCATCGATCACAGCCGGAGCCAGCGGTTCGGTAACATCGCCAATACCCAGCTTGATAATGGGAGCATCGGGATTCGCCTGCGCAAACGAATTAACTCGCCGTCCGATTTCCGGAAATAAATAACCCGCTTTCAACTTCGCAAAATTCTCATTCACAAAAATCATTGTTTACACATCTTTCATTTCAGAAGTTCTCTTTTACATAATTGACCGCGTTCGTGAAGATCATCATGCCATCGGCCATGCCGCCGCGGTCCTTGAGTCGTGTCCAATGCGGATGCTGTGTCCAGCGGACAAACCGTTCCGGGTGCGGCATCAGGCCCATCGCCCGACCCGTCGAATCGGTCAGTGCGGCAATGGAATCCTGCGAGCCATTGGGATTAACTGGAAAATCGCCCTGCTTGCCATCGGCGTCCACATAACGAAACGCAGCAAAGCCATCATTGCTGATTCGCTCCAGCGTTTCGGCATCCTTAGCAACAATTTTGCCCTCGCCATGCGCCACCGGCAGATACAGCCGCTTTCCGGGCGTCAAAAACACACACCGATCCGTCCCCGGCTCCAGGTGTACCCAGCGATCTTCGAGTATACCCGAATCATTGTCGGTCAGCGTGACCACCTGATCGGTCAACAACAGCTTGCCGGAACCATTTAGCCCCGGCACGATTCCGGTCTTAATCATCACCTGGAAGCCGTTGCAGATACCCAGCACGAGTTTGCCGTCTTCGATAAACTTGTGCAGAATATCGCTGAGATGATGGACGACCTGATTAGCCAGTACCTTTCCCGCCGCAACATCGTCGCCATAGCTAAAGCCGCCCGGAAAAACCAGTATCTGACAGCCATCCAGCATCGAAGGGTTGTCAATCACACGGTTAATATGAACCCGCTCGGCCTGCGCTCCGGCCAGTTTCAAGGCATGTTCAGTTTCAAGATCGCAGTTGATCCCTGCCGCTCGTAATACAATCGCTTTTACATTATCCATTAATAATAATCCTTTATTGGACACTGATTATTTATCTTGGTTATCATCCACTGACAAAAGAACCCTATAATCTTCACCTATCCGCTTCCTGAATTCATCGCTTATTCTGTCCCAGTCGAGTACATCCACGCAAAATGGCAAATCGGACTCCCCAAACGCATCTTTCAGTCCCAACAGAACACTCTGCTGGATTCGTTGTTTTCCCTTAATCACCAAATCCAAGTCCGAATACTTTCTGGCATTCCCTTTAACCCTCGAACCATACACCCACACTTCACAACCGCCTGCCCGGCTTTTTAATATGTGCTTCACAATTTCCAGATGTCCCGGACTCAGATCAATCATTATCTTTCGCAATCACCTGATACAGTTTTCGACAGGCACTTAACAAATCGGGCGAAGCATCCAAAACTTCATCGGCTCGATCCCAACTATAAGTATGTGTCGTTTGATTTCTGAGATGATGAAAAAGTATCCAACCCTCAACATTATCAATGAAACCGTTTTCCCCCGCCAGACGAAACAGTTCTTTTCGACTCAGTCCCTCCAACGCGGCGGTCCCCAGCTTTCCTGTAATCCAGCGTTTCATAAATTTCCACCCCATCTCATATGAAATCTCAAAGTTCTGAACAACTCCCGCTTTAATGGTTTCGCGAATTTCAACCGAAAAAGATTCGCCCTGACAACTCCCAAGCGCCTTGAGTGCCGCCTCCAGAGAATCCACGGCATTTCCAAGATTTGTCAAGTCTAATCGCATTTTATTGCTCTCCTTTATTTCATTCAGACATCGCTACCATGCCAGCGGTTTCTGCCACGCTTTTTTCAAAGTATCCAAGTCCGCATCAATAACCGTATTCTGATTTGTATCATGGATGAGCAATTTCTTATCCTCGATCACCTCACCAACCTGACCGAACGGGATGTTCAGCATCAGCTTTGCGAATACATCGAAATTTTCCGGCTGGACTTCTATCAGATATCGCGAGTTCGACTCGCTAAACAGCATCGCATCCGGCTTGATGCAATCGTCGCTGACAGCTAAGCCTCGCAGATCCGCCTCAATCCCCAAATCGCCGGCAAACGCCATTTCCGCCAACGCGACGGCCAAACCGCCCTCAGAGCAATCATGACAAGAACGAACAAGCCCCTGCCTGATCGCCTTGGCAACGCGGCGGGAAATCGCAACCGAAGTTTCCAAATCCATCTTAGGGACATTAGCCCCAAGTTCGTTATGAACCTTATAATAATGCGACCCACCCAGTTCATTCTTGGTCAGCCCCACCACAAAGATCAGGTTCCCGGCTTTCTTAACATCCATCGTTACGCACCGATTAACATCTTCAACAATCCCCATCGCACTAATCAACAGCGTATAGGGAACGGCAATGCGCGTCCCATCCTCACAAACAAATTCATTATTGAGCGAATCCTTGCCCGATATAAACGGCGTCCCAAACGCCATCGCCCCGTCATAACAGGCCTGCGAAGCCCGCACTAATGCCCCCAGCGTTTCCGGCCGCGTGCAGTCACCCCAGCAGTAATTATCCAGTATCGCGATCCGCTCCGGATCGGCCCCGACACACACCAAATTCCGCACCGCCTCATCAATCCCCGCCAGTGCCATCCAGTACGGGTCGATATCGCCATAGCACGGATTCATCCCGCAACTCATCGCCACGCCCTTGTCGTGGTCATACTTGGGCCGAATCACCGCCGCATCCATCGGGCCGTCATTTTCAGCCCCCATCAGCGGCTTAACCACACTGCCGCCCTGCACCTCGTGATCGTACTGGCGAATCACCCATTCCTTAGAAGCGACATTATACGAACCCAAAATCTTTCGCAAATCGTCATTATAATTGTCTTTCGCTTCCAGCACCGGTTCGGACAATTTTTTCGTTTCCCAAATGGCCTTGCGGTCATACTTGCAAATGCCCTCGTGCAGAAATTCCATATCCAACTGGCCGACCTGCGTGCCTTCGTACCGT
>QNBU01000184.1 GCA_003644215.1 Planctomycetota bacterium | reverse complement strand
GTTCCTTTTAGGGTATCCTTACCCGCCTTTTTCACCGAGAGAGTCATCGTCGCGTCCAGCGTCCAGTCCAAGCCGCCGATATCCGGGGTTACAGCATGAACGGTTGCCGGCTCGAATCCGACGAACGGGACGCTCAGCACGATCAAAACGCAATACCTCAGGTTCAGTTTTCGCATGGTACATCTCCTTTTTGTTATGATTTCCTCTAATTCCAGCCAAAGTAAAAGGAGAAATCCCGCCGATAGGGGCGGTGAGAATTTTCTCCTATCACCATATTATCCAAGAATTATCAGGATAATGGAAAAGGGATCAAAAGTCAATAAATCGTGCAGAGTGATTTTTAGTCCAATAACAAAGCCCTTGGATTTGGGCGGATGTGTTTCACGATAATGATACAGTTTCACTTGACGATACAGTTGTATCGGGTAGAATGTATTTTCTATGGTTCACTTAATGTTTTTAAGTCAGCGGGGCAGCAGCCGGAGCCAGATGGCCAAAGGATTCGCCAAGCTGCTGGTATCGCCCGACAAAGTGAAGATAACGAATGCTGGCTGTGAGGCGGGTGCAATCGATCCCCGGGCGATTCAGGTGATGTCGGAAGTGGGTATCGACATATCCGGTCATCCGCACAAACAGTTGGCCAACCTTAACGCATTGGCGGTGGACTTGGTGATTGCCCTGAGTGAGTCGGCGGCGCTGGATTGTTCGGTCCTGCCCGGGGCGCCGGCTCTGGTTCGCTGGGATGTTCCGGATCCGACCGAGAGCAGTGAGCTGGATGAGTTGAGCAATTTCCGCCGGGTGCGCGACATTATCAAGCGCCGCATGGAGGATTTCTTTACGGGCGGGTATCTGCCGGCACTGGTGGCGCAAAAACATAACAGCGAAATCATTCTGGATCATTTTTCCGACGGCATTATCGTCCATGACCTGAACCGTCGGATCACGTGGTTTAATCAAGCGGCGGAACGGATTACCGGCTACCACCGTCGCGAGGTCATCGGTCGTGATTGCCATGATATTTTCGCGGACGGTTTTTGTGGCGGTAAATGTTCTTTTAGCGATGCGAAGCATCTGCCGATTTTTGAAAAGCTGCAGTATCCGTTGAACATAACTACTAGGGATGGGCAGGTCCGGCGGGTGGAGATGTCGGTGGTGCCGATGAAGAACGATCAAGGCGAATTTCAGGGTGTCTTGGCTAGTTTTCGTGATATTACGGAAGTTACTCAGTTGCGTCGTCGGCTTAAGGATGTGCATAGCTTTCACGGTATTATCGGGGCCGATGAAAAAATGCAGTTGGTATATGAGTTGATCAGCGATTTGGCGGCGAGTGACTGCCCGGTTTTGATCCAGGGGGAAAGCGGAACCGGTAAGGAGTTAATCGCCAATGCGATCCATGAGGAAAGCCGTCGAGCGGGTCGTCCTTTTGTGACGGTCAACTGTGGAGCACTGCCGGAAGGGGTATTGGAAAGTGAGTTGTTCGGTCATGTGCGGGGCGCTTTTACAGGGGCGGTGCGTGACCGCAAGGGTCGTTTTGAGCTTGCCGACGGGGGCACCTTATTTCTCGATGAAGTCGCGGAGCTGACGCCGAATATGCAGGTGAAGCTATTGCGGGTGCTGCAGGACGGTACGTTCCAGCGGGTCGGCGGGGAAAAAACGGTTCGCGTCGATGTACGATTGGTCAGTGCCACCAATTACGATCTGCGGGAGCGGGTGCGGCAGGGACAGTTTCGTGAAGATTTGTTCTATCGTCTTTGTGTGGTACCGATCAATTTGCCGCCTCTGCGTGAGCGACGGAACGATATTCCGCTGCTGTTGAATCACTTTATCGAGCGCTTCGGGAGAGAACAAAAAGATCCCATTTGCGAGATCACGCCGGATGCGTTACATTTCTTGATCGATTATCCCTGGCCGGGCAATATTCGCGAACTACAGAATGCGTTACAGTATGCTTTTGTGAAATGTAAGTCGGATTCGATCCATATTGAGCATCTGCCGCCGGAGATTGTTTCGTTTTCGGCCCGCCAGACAACCGCCGTTTCTCCGATTCGTCGCCGCGGCAAACTCAATTTTTCTCAGGTGCGGCAAGCCCTGGAGCGGGCCAAAGGCAACAAGGTGAAGGCCGCCAAAGCGCTCGGCGTCGGCCGCGCCACCCTCTACCGCTTCCTGAAAGAACATGGAACAGCCGGAATGAACAGATCTCAACTTGACTCCTGATCCAGGAGTTTCCCTTTGACAAGCAGTGGGAGCGATAGTATCCTGCTCGTTATGTTTTGTTGTGCATATCGATTTGTCGATAGTGCATTCGCCCTGAAATAAACCATGAAGGCGGCGGTGGAATCCATAATATGTTGTAATATAAAGACTTACAATCCAGAACCTGGTTGTTTTACGTAAGAAGCTGTTTCGAGTTTGGAGGTAGAGAGTAGATGAAAGATATCCAGCAAAGATTCTTACGGGAAGTCGTTTTAAGCCTGGTAATCATTGTAAGTTTTTTTGGGGGATGTCAGCATGATGAAGATGGTGATTCGGAGGATGGAGAGCTGTCAGGTCGGTTAGTGATCTTTCACGCGGGCTCGCTGGCGGTGCCGTTCCAGGATTTGGCTGACGAGTTCAAGCTTTTGCATCCAAAGGTGAAAGTTTTTATCGAGATGGCCGGCAGTCGGGAGTGTGCCCGCAAGGTATCTGATTTGGGCAAGTCGTGCGATGTGATTGCCTTGGCGGACAGCAAGGTGATTGCGAATTTATTGATGCCGAAATATGCCGATTGGTATATCGAATTTGCCAATAACGAAATGGTATTGGTCTATAGCCGAGAGAAGATGGGGGAACTGACGGTTGAGAATGTGGTTGGCAAACTTTTGCAGACGGAATCGATGTATCGGGCGGATCCGGACCTGGATCCATGCGGTTATCGTACCTTGATGGTCTGGCAGTTGATGGAACGTTACTATAAGCATCCGGGATTGTATAAAAAACTGTGGAAAATATGTCCCCCCTCCCAAACTCGTCCCAAGGAAACAGATATTCTGGCGTTATTTGAGATTTCACAGGTAGATTGCTTTTTTATCTATCGCTCGGTAGCGCAGCAGCATCACTTGAATTATTTGAAATTGCCGGATGATGTCAATTTGTCCCAGCCCGATTTAAAGGATACGTATGTACATGCCCAGGTGGAGGTAAGCGGGAAACAGCCGGGAAAAACCATTGTGCGAATCGGTGAGCCGATTGTTTACGGATTGACAGTTCCTAAGATAGCGGAGGAAGCGAATCTGGGGCGAGAATTTGTGCGATTTGTGCTCAGCGAGAATGGCAAGGCAATTATGAAGAAAAATGGTCAGGGAACGCTGGCGCGGGTGTTTCCGAAGGGATATAAAGACGCAAAAGAATTGTTATCTCAGAGGTAGCTATATAGTATCGCAAAGCATGCCTAAGCTGCGCGTAGGCATGCCACCCGACCCACAACGATGGGTGGCACCGCCAAGCGACCAACGGGAGCTTGGGGGTGGTCGGC
>QNBU01000183.1 GCA_003644215.1 Planctomycetota bacterium | reverse complement strand
TTATCACGCCGTGCTGGAGGCGATCTTTAAGGCGTTACAAAAACAGGGCAAGGATTGGGCGGATTTGAGCACGGACGAATTGGTCATCCTGTGCGACGGAGAGAGCGAGCGGGTGATTTCCGAAAATGCCCAGTTGATCAATTTTATGCGGCAGCGAACGCACCACCGCTACATCATTGAGTCGGCCCGCGAAGTGCTGCGCATCTTCGTGCCGATGCTGGCACAGCTAAGCGGTGCCGGGCAATTCAAACAGAGCCAGGCCGAATGGAAATTTGGTTTTGACGAGTCATTCCGATTCATCCTTCCATTGGATGACGGGCGAAAGGTCCATCTTCGAGGGCTGATCGACCGGCTGGATACGGCGGAGATTGACGGTCAGAAAGCGGCACTGGTCTTTGACTACAAAACCGGCGGCAAATCCGTGGACTTCGCCGGGATGCTGTATGGGCTGGACCTGCAACTGCCCATCTACCTGCTGGCCAGCCACACTGGAAACATTGCCCCTGCCGGAGCGTTCTTTTTGCCGATTGGTTCGGCAACCTCGTCGGCATCGCCGTCGGATATCGACACCGTTGAGGCGACATTCAACAAAGCCAAAGGACTGTTCGATGGCCGTTTCTTTGAATCGCTGGACACCGCCGCCGCATCGTCGGGCGGGTGGAGCGAATTTTACAATTTTTATGTCAACAAGGACGGCGAGCCGTACAGCTACTACAAAACCAGCGGCGCGCTCAATCCCGACGACTTCGACGCCCTGCTGGAGCACACCGAGCGGTGCATCAAAAAACTCATCGAAGATTTGGTCGCCGGAACCATTCGCATCACGCCCTGCCGCATCGGCACAAACTCCCCCTGCACCTGGTGCGACTACCGCCCCTTGTGCCGCTTCGACTGGCAGATCAACGATTACAACATCCTCGAAAACATCGGCAAAGAACAAGCATTAGAAAAAATGAAGGAATGAGAATTACAGCGAATACCCGTTGGATATCAGCAAGAACCTGTAAATTAAAGATTTACACGGAGTTAAAAACTAAAAACTGAACCACGAATGCACACGAATTGACACGAATAAAAGACAAAAAAAGATAGAATTTGGTGTTTCAGAGGTTCGATATAACCTCTTATGAGATAACGGATTAAAAAGTTTAACTTAAAAAACGATCGCCAAAAACAAGACATTAAAAGATTGTAGTACGAAAATACACGAAAAGCACGAAAAAAAGAAAAGATGGTAACCGCAGATTTCACGGATTTTCGCAGATTTTTAAAGAAAAGAGACAACGCAAGGGTCGCAAGAGAAGCAAAAGACGCAAAAGTTGCCCGTTCGCTTTTTTCGGCATAACCCTTTGTTGAATAAAGAATTACAGCGTTGCAACAAAAAAACGACGCGTAAAAAACAAGGAAATACAAGATTGCATTACAAAATAGCGTCTTGGCCTGATGAATCCAGGCAGGTCGGGATGGCCGCAAATTGAATTCCTTCAAACAAGATGTCAAAGAGCATTTAATGGAACCTGAAATGGGTTCGTTTGGTCAAACGGCACTCAGCGGGTCAGGTTTCAGTCCTGAAGGTTTCGGAAGCCGAGGACTCGGCGGGATGGTCGGGCGAAGCCATCCACCGATTGGAGCGCAGGATCTGGAGTTTTTGAAGCTCGGTCATGGCTTTGTATAAGCTGCGCTCGATCTGGCCTTCGTACAGGCGAAAGCGGGCCATGATATTGCTGCCCATATCATATTTAAAAATCCGGCCCAACGCCGGGATTTTGTGGGTCTCTGGTTCTGGGTCCTTATCCTCACTGGAAAAATCATCCGCTTTGGGGTCCTGAATTGGGGTGTCCAAATTGCTTTCGGTTACAGGCAGCACATCGGTTTTGGGTTCGGAGGTTTCGGTCTGTGGGGTCAGCGGACACGATTGGCAGTCGGTGGGCGGGGTTTGCTGGTCTAAACTTTGTCCATGAACGGGACATGCGTATGTTTTTGTGAAAGCGACATTGAAGGGAATTTCGCTGTTTTGGTTACGGCTGCCGGAATCCTGAGGCACCTCCTCCATCTCATTAAAGAGTTCGCTTTCAATGCGGCCGGCCCGGTGGAGTTTCCAGAGACTGGCGACGATGCGATCGGCGAGAAAGACCTCCATGGCTCCTGCCGGGACCAGGTCGTCGAGCAATAGCTGGCGGAACTGGTCGAATTCGGCGGGGTCCTCGCCGGGGATAATGGTGTTTTCGGCACGGAGGCCATGACGGATCGCGTTCTGCGATGAAATCGCCCTGCCGGCGATGGTGCGGGGGCCGGTGGAACACAGGGCGTTTTGCTGGTTGGCGAGTAATTGTTTTTCGGATAACATTTTATTTTCCCTTTCGTTAAAATTAGTCTTGAGTCTTGAGAAAAAACTCACTCAAATGGGTTCGTTTGGTAAAACGGCACTTGTCCACCGATTTCACTGATTGACACAGATTTCCAAAAATCGGAACCACGAATTCACACGAATGACCACGAATAAAAGAGCGTTAAAACAATCTTTGGCCAGTCGTCTATCTTCGATGGTACTATAGCCGAAAAACTGAAACGATGCACGCATGAAATTCCTGTAACCTTATATTGAAAAAGAACTTACGGTGACATACGGCGACATTCGATGCCATAAGATGACATCCGGTGAATAAAATTTTTTTACTTTTTTTGAATTTGAGCTTTTTTCTCCACAGAGAACACAAAGGATGCTGTTTTTTTGATGTCACCGCCAAAATCTGGAAATAAAATCATAACTATTCGTTTTTAACCCATCGCTTACACTCGGGGCTCTGATTTTGGACTTTTGATGCAAATATCATTTTGACAGGTGGGATTTTTAAAAGTTGCCAAAGAACATTCAATGGTCAGCCGTTTGTTTTGGCGACACCCTTTTTCAAGCCGGAAGCGCCGCCCAGCGCAGGCAAGATGCCTGCGCTGGGTTAAAAAGCTGTCGCCCCATTATAAACTCCTCTCTGTTTGGATTGCTGGAATCCGGATTTGGCGCATAGGGAGCAAAACACAATTTTTCCCCTTTTTGTCAAAAACCTTTGTTTCGGCGTCTGAATTCGCTTAAAATACTCAGACTGACCGGTGGTCAGTTTGAGAGTTCGTAGTTAAGAGTCCGGCCTATTCTGAAAAGTGAGATGAGGAAAAAAATTTTGAATTTGAGGACGGGGGGCAATAAGCAGGGGATGGACATAGAAAATTCTGTCCTGATGATACTATGGAAAGAGATGGGCAAGTTTAGGATACTGGTGCTTGGCGGCAGAATACAAGTTCGATAGATGTCGGCAAAATAACTCTTATGCAGCAATTAATCCAAAGGGAATCACAGATGAAAAAGTTTGCTTTGATTGGTGTTGGCGGATATGTCGCTCCAAGGCATCTGAGAGCAATAAAAGAAACTGAAAATAGTCTTGTCGCCGCCTTGGATAAAAATGACTCGGTCGGCATTATTGACAGCTATTTTCCAAATGCAGACTTTTTTACTGAGTTTGAACGGTTTGACCGTCACCTCGATAAGCTTCGTCGAAAAAACAAGGGCCACATCGACTATGTTAC
>QNBU01000182.1 GCA_003644215.1 Planctomycetota bacterium | reverse complement strand
CAATATGACAAAAGCGGTGGACTTTTTGCAGAATGAACTAAAATCGGTTCGTACCGGGCGGGCAGCACCAGGATTGGTGGAAAATCTGGTGGTCGATTATTACGGCTCTCCGACACCGCTGAAGTCTCTGGCGACCATTGCCGCTCCGGAACCAGCTTCGATTGTGATCAAGCCGTTTGACGCGGGGTGTCTGAGGGATGTTGAAAAGGCGATCAAGAACAGTGATTTGAGCTTGTCGCCTGTTCTTGAGGGCAAGATGATTCGCCTGAATATTCCGCCGTTGAGTGAAGAACGCCGCAAGCAGATTGTCCAGCAGGTTAAGCAGCTTGGCGAGAAGACAAAAGTGAGCGTTCGGAATATCCGCCGGGATACGAACAAGCAGCTTGATGATGAGCAAAAGAACAAATCAATTACCGAAGATGACTGCAAGAGGGGCAAAGAGAGCATCGACGAGATAACCAAAAAGAACGACAAGCAGATCGATGAGATCATCAAGATAAAGTCAGATGAAATCATGAACAGTTAGTCCTGGTTTTTTGTTTGCCGATGGCGTATTGAAGTGATCGGGCGATTGCGAAGGGGACGAACGATGTGCAGTGAAGCGAAAACACAAAAAACAGTGAATCGAAAGGGCCGGGGAATAAGAATCCTCAAATGGGGATCGATTGCGGCGGCGTGTCTGATTCTGCTTCTGTTTTTTGGCATCCCGCTATTTTTGTCATCCTCCGGCGGCACCGGCTTCCTTCTCAAACAAATCAATTCCTCGGTCGATGGACAGGTCCAAATGGATGATTTTTCCATGGGCTGGTTCAAGGGAATCAAACTGACCGGTCTTTCGTATGCCGATAGCGCCGGAAATACATCGGTCAGGGTTCGCCGGATCGAGACACGGCCTAAGTACACATCATTGCTGGGTGGAAAAGTCAAACTGGGGAGAACGGTCATCGACCAGCCCCGGATTTATCTGAAAGCCCCTGCCGAGCAGGATATCGCCGAAGAAGCCAAAACATCATCAGCGAAATTGGATACTCCGCCGCCTGTTTTTCCTGTTAATCAGATCGATTTAGAATTAATCAACGGTTCGGCGACGGTTGAATTGACCGGCGATATGCCACAAAAGGTGTTATTTACAAACATTGCCTCAACGGTTCAGATTGCCGATGTCGGAAAGCCGTCCTCTGTCGATATTTCTATGGATGTAGATGACACATCGAAAATTTCCGCCAAAGGAACCGTCACACCGTCGAAAAAAGGATGGACGCTCGAAGATGGGGATTTTAATGTTCAGATTTCAAAATTACAGTTAGCCAGCTTAAAACCGTTGTTTGCTTTAGCCGGACAGGAGATGGATATCTCTGGTGAACTGAATTCGGACATCACAGTTAAGGTTGATAATAATGCGGTTGCCCTTGAGGCGGACGCGGCGATCACTGATTTTTCTCAAGGTGTTGGCGATCAACGAGTTGTCTTTGAAGAACCGGTGACGATCAAGGCAACTATTACCGGTGTCGGGAAAAATATCGAAATCAAAACGGCCAAAATCCGGTCACAGTTCTGCAATCTGGATTGTTCGGGGACACTGGAGTCAATGGACTATGCGATTGATGCGGACCTTGCCCGGTTGCAGCCGATTGTTGAGCAGTTTACAGATATGCCGCCGGAGGTGTCGGTATCCGGTATGCTGTCGGCTCGCGGTAGGGTGGAGATGACGGACGGGCAGATGCGGCTGGTTTCGGAGAATTCGAAGATCCAACAATTGAAGATATCTGTTCCAGACAGCGAGCCGTTTATTCAGGATCAGGTAACGCTGGATGCAGATGTCCGGATGGATATGGGTGAAAAAACGATTGACATTCGATCGCTGAATTTGCAGGGCAGTCGGGGCGAAACGCTAATCAATGTTACCAAGGGTGTGGTTAAAAAAAAAGTCAGTAACGCCCAAACACAGCTAAGCGGCCAGTTTGAAGTAGAGTACGACTGGCAGGTTTTATCTGCGTTCGCTTCGGCCTATTTGCCCGAGGGGTTGTCTGTCAAAGGAAAACGAAAAAGCGACATCCACTTTGAGTCGGCCTATCCGACGGATAGCCCTGAACAGATGATGGCGAATCTGAATGCCGACGGCTCATTGGGTTTTGACAGCGCCAGTTATTTTGGTATGAATTTCGGCCCGACAGAGTTGAAGGCGAATGTTCAAAAGGGGGTTTTGGATTTACAGATACCTCAGACGACAGTCAATGAAGGTACACTTCAGTTTAGCGGCCATATTGATCTTACCGCCGAATCGAGATTTTTGCGGCTAACCGAGCCGATGCTGATTCTTGACAAAATCCATCTCAATGACACGATGACCGAACTGTTGCTGTTATATACCAATCCGTTGTTTGTTGATGCGTCCGAGACCAGCGGGATCGCCAGTTTCAGCTGCGCCGAATTAGCCATTCCGCTTTCGGCAGAAGATCAGGCACAGACGATGATTCGCGGGAGGTTTCAAATCGATTCGCTGCGAATGCGGGCGGGTGATTTTATGGGCCAGCTATTGACCCTGCTCCAGACGCGCGATACGGTAACGATGACCGTTCATCCGACCGATTTCGTGCTGGCGGATAATTTTTTGAGTTACGAGGATATGCAGGTCGATATCGATGATAATCCGCTCAATTTCAAGGGCCGGATCGGGCTGGATAAAACGCTTTCGATGACGGTGCGGCTGCCCTGGACGACGGACCTCCATTCCGTCAAGACCGGCCGCTCGTCGCAGGAGCGGGTTACCGTGCCGATTGAAGGGTCGCTGGATCACCCCAAAATCGATACGACGAAGTTTCTCGAAGAACAGGGAAAAGAGTTGATCGAACAGGAAATAATGAAACAACTGGATCGTCTTTTCAAGTAAGATTAAGGAGTTTTTTATGATACAGAAAATCACAAAGCTGTTGACCACACCCACACAGGAATTAGGCAAATGGACCCGGTTTCTGGTTTTTCAGGTGCGTATCTGGTTTCATTGCATCCGTTTGTTGAAGACCAATCGCTGCGGCACACAGGCCGCGGCGTTGTCCTATTATACTGTTTTTGGCGCCGTGCCTATGACGATTGTGATGCTGATGATCTTTCAGATGTTCCCGACCTATCGCGACATGGGCCAGCAGGTTCAGGAGTTTGCCTACGAACAATTAAACTTGAATAAAGTTGAGTACTCCCCTCAAGCACCGGAACCCGATGTCCAGACAACGCAACAGCAAGCAGGCGGTACGCTCGCCGCAGGTGAACCTGACAAGGTGTCCATTGCCGATAAGATGGATGAGATTTCCGATAGCTATATGGAAAAGCTCAATGCAGGGGCCATCGGGGTTGTCAGTGGTCTCTTACTCATGTACGCGGCGATAAAACTATTTTCAACTATCGAAAACTCGTTTAATATCATTTTCCGCATTCCGACGGGGCGGTCGTTTATTAAGCGGATGATTAATTACTGGTCGCTGATTACGCTGGGGCCGCTGCTGCTGGGTCTGGGGATTCATTTTACCGCCCGCTTTATGATGATGGAAGGGCTTCATCAGGGTATTCTGCCGTATGTCCGCCCGCTGTT
>QNBU01000181.1 GCA_003644215.1 Planctomycetota bacterium | reverse complement strand
TTGTTTGTGTTAGTAAAAAATCATAAAAATTGATTAAAAAAAGGGTAACACTTTTTTCTGTCATTAAGAAAGGAGAAAGTGAGATGAAGAAAAAACAATTTAACCAGCAACAAAAATTAACCATTGTTCGCCATGCCCGTGAAATCGGCTTTAAGGATGCGGCCCGGATTAGCGGTGTTCATTACACGACCGTTTATGATTGGCAGCATCAGCTTGAAGATCTCGGCAAGGAAGTCTTTTTGGCCCGCACCCCTAAAAGGCCTGGCCGCGGCATCAAATTGATCAGTGCAAAAAAAGAAAAGCTGATATCCGAATGCTATCGATCCAATCCCGGGTTTGGTCCCGGCCAGGTACGCAATCAGCTACGGAGACAGGGAGAGACGGTTTCTATTCGCACAGTGCGCAGAATCATGGAAGCCAACGGCTATAAGGGCAAAAAGAAAAAGAAAAACGCCAAAGCGTGCAATCGTTTTGAGGCCGGTCGTCCACTGGAACTGGGACAGATGGACATTTTGCAGTTTTTTATCAACAAGCTTCCGATTTATCTGATCCTGCTGATCGATGATTTCTCCCGATTTATTCTGGGCTGGCGGCTATTGGAGCAAACCAGCATAGATGACGTTATTGGTGTTGTCGAAGAAGCCACCAATCGCTACGGTAAGCTGGAGGAGCTTCTCACCGACCGCGGATTTGTTTTTTATTCATGGCGGGGTGCCAATCGCTTTGAGCGCTATCTTGAACACCTGCGCATTGATCACACCCATGCCAGTGCCCATCACCCTCAGACGCTGGGCAAAGTTGAGGCCCTGAATCGGAGGATCAAGACGGAACTGATTGAAAAGCAGCGGTTTGTATCGGCCGGGGATGCTTCAGCAGCTATTTATCAATGGGTGGATCACTACAATTTCCACCGCCCCCATCAGGGGTTTGGCGGCGTACTGGTGCCGGCCGAACGATTTCATGGCATTGCCGACAAGGTCATGGCGCGAATTGCAAAAGGTCTCGACGTTACCGTTCAAGACAGGTATATTGAACGCAGCATTGTCAATCTTGTTTTAGACCCGGAAGGCAATATGACGCTGTATCTTCTGGGTCAGGCCATAGGAGGTGACCATGTCCGAAAAACTGACGCCAGAAGAGGTGGCGCTTTTAATTCGAAGCCGGCAACTGCTCAAGGAGAAGGGACTTTCTCCGGATGTTGATATCAGCAGCATCTGCAAAACAGCCGGTGTGTCCAGGAAAACCGGATACCAGTGGGCCAAAAAACACGGGAGCGAGAACCATGAGCGCCAAAAGGAACTTGAGCAACAGCTGGTCCGATTGCAAATGGAACATAATCGGCTCAAAAAGGATTATAAATGGGTCAGCGTTCAAAACAAGGGCCGCAAACTGGCCTGGGAGATCCATCATGTCGATGAATTGCTGGCCTTAAAAAAAAACAGGTCAACACCGCCGACCGACAAAAAGCGGTAGATTTTCTGCGCAGCGATTCCGTCCGGCTACGCACAGCGTCCTGGCTGCTCAATGTGGCGGCGGGGACCCTGTCGGGTTGGAATCGTCAATTTGACGACGAATTGAAGCCTTATAAAGTTGACGATCTGCGGGGCAAATCCGGCAAAATTACCGTAGAAATGGTCCGCGAGGTGGTGGAAGCCGCCAGACAGCTTAAAGGCACGGGGCGGCGCCTACGGATGAAAACCTTTGTCAAGCATGTCAAAGAGCATTTAAAAATGGAACTGGGACGAACCAGCATCGAGCATATTTTGATCGCCAATGATCTTCGTAAACCAACAATGCGAAGCCGTCATCCGAAATATTATCAAAGCCTTTGTTGTGAGGTCCCCAACGGGCTGATCAGCCTGGACGGCAGCGAACTTACGGTGATAATCAACGGCCATCGGTTTAAGTTCAACATGGAACTGGCTGTGGATGTGGCCAGTTTTTGCCACACCGGTTACAATATCGGCAAAAGTGAAACCGCTGATGCGGCCATTGCCGCCATTGAAGAACATCGACGCCGGTGGGGCCTGCCTTTGGGTGTTGTTTTTGACCACGGCAGCGCGAACATGGGCGACACTGTTGATAAATACTTAACATCCTGCGGCATTGAGATGATCCCTGCCGGTCCCGGCAATCCCAAGGGGAACGGCACGGACGAGGGCGCCTTCAGCCAGTTCAAACAAACTGTGGGCACCATTGAGCTGAATGGATCATCTTTAAGGGAACTGGCCCAAAGTGTTTTAGAAACCGTGGTTGCCATCTATATCAAGATGCGCAATCGCATGTTACTGCATAAAGCCAAGGCTTCACCACTGGCTGTGATGCAAACCCCGGTAGATAAGCAACAACGACAGATGCAGAAAAAGAAACTGACAACATTTAAACAATCGCGAATTGTTCAGGATGTCAATCAGCCCAAAATCGAACAATTGCATGACATCATTGATTATCATCGGTTGAATCCGGATACTGTTGCGCTGGCTCGTGCCGAGTCTTACATCAAGCACTTTGAGCAGAAGGCCATTTATAAATCTGTAAAAATATTTTTGAAAGCGGTAAAACGTGATCCGAACCGGAAGAATCTGCACTATTTTTTTGGTATTCTCAAAAATGTACAAAAACAACTCGATACCGATACCTATGCGGAGTATTGCCGACAAAGATACAACTACGAACATATGTTGGAAAATGAACGCCGCCGTCAAGAGATGCTTCAAGCTGACACCCCTCCAACAGTAGATCTTATCGTCAATATGGCTGTTAAGGCTGTTGGCCCCTATAAAAGATTTATCAAAGAACTGGCTTTAAGAAAAACCCGGCAATGGCTCCAGGAACTCATTGAGTCGGTCAAATATGTTGGAGCACTGAAGAAAAAATTTATAGATGCCATCGGATCATTGAATAACATCGATGAAAAAGAAAAAGAAAAAATATGGGCTCTGATGGAGAGCCTTTTGAACCCTAAACCGACAGTGGGAAGTGTTACCTCCTTTTCATGATTTTTGTTGGATTTTTATTGTAACGATACAGTTAGCACCGACTTTGACGTTACCGTGCAACGACGACCTAATCTCTTGATTTAAAACTTGTTTTTAGTTATAGTAAATATTTCTAGACCAAATGATAAGGCTTTATTTAGTAGAAGAAAATTTCTCTTTTCATCTTTTTGTGATTGGATGCAACTATGACTAAAAAACCTACCTATAAAGAATTAGAAAAAAGAGTCCACGAATTAGAGCGAGCTGACCTTGACAGGAAACGGGCAGAGAAAGAATTGCAAAAAGCGGCAGTTAAATGGCAAGCCGCTTTTGATGCGATGAGTAATTCGGTAAGCATAGTAGATTTCGATGGACATATGCTCCAATACAATTTGGCAACTTTAAAAATGTTTAATTTTTCGGACCAGGAAATTAAAGGAAAACAATGTTGGCAAATAATTCATGGTTTATCGGAACCCATTGAAAATTGTCCCATTATACGCATGAAAAAAAGTAATCAACCGGAATCTATGACTTTTCAAAATAAGGGCCGCTGGCTGAAAGTTTCCGTTTATCCCATCTTTGACGACACCGGGCAAATAAAGGACGCGGTAC
>QNBU01000180.1 GCA_003644215.1 Planctomycetota bacterium | reverse complement strand
GTGCAGCATGAATACGGTATTTTCGGCGGTCAGGCCGGCAGCCATCTGCTGAAACTATTGGGTGATCTGCGCATGCCGGTGGTGACTACGTTACACACGGTTTTGAAGGACCCTGCGCCGGAATATCGTGCCGTCATGTGCAAACTATCCGATCTGTCCGACAAACTGGTGGTGATGAGCCGTAAGGCATCTGTCTTTCTCAAAGATATCTATGCCGTGCCTGAGGATAAAATTGTCTTTATCCATCACGGCATTCCGGATACGCCTTTTATTGATCCCAGCTTCAACAAAGACAAGTTCAGCGTGGAAGGCAAAAAGGTACTGCTTACGTTCGGCTTGCTTTCCCCGAATAAGGGCATTGAGAATGTATTGCAGGCGCTTCCGGCGGTCATCAAAAAACACCCTGATGTAGCCTATATTATCCTGGGTGCAACACATCCGCATATTGTGAAATTGCATGGGGATGAGTACCGTATCATGTTGCAGCAGCTCGTGCACAAACTCGATATCGGCGAGCATGTCATTTTTCAGAATCGTTTTGTCGAACTTAAAGAGTTATGTGAGTTTCTCTGCATCGCTGATATCTACGTAACCCCTTATCTTGAAGAAGCCCAGATTACCTCCGGGACCCTTGCCTATGCCATGGGAGCAGGCAAAGCAGTCATTTCGACACCGTACTGGTATGCCACCGAAATGCTTGCCGAAGGCCGGGGCCGAATAGTGCCTTTCCACAATCCGGATGTCATAGCGAAACAAATCATCGACCTTCTGGATAATGATGTCGACCGACACGCCATGCGCAAAAAAGCCTATACATTCAGCCGTGAAGCGGTTTGGAAGGAGGTGTCCCGAAAATACCTCCAGGTTTTCAGTGAAGTGCGGCAAAAACGCGCCCGGAACCCTCGTCCCCGGTATTCCTATGTTGAAAACATCAAGGCTATCACGAATTTCGAACTCCCCGAGATCAATTTCGATCACCTGAAAGCCTTTACCGATGATACCGGCATTCTGCAACATGCTAATTATACCATTCCCGATCGCACCCATGGCTATTGCACCGATGATAATGCCAGAGCGTTCCTGGCTGCCGCCATGGGTCAAAAATACCTTCCAACAGACGGCCTGGAACTTAATATTCTCAGCAGTCATTATCTCGGATTTCTTCTGTATGCCTATAATGAAAAAAATGGGCGCTTCCGCAATTTCATGACGTATTCTCGGCAGTGGATGGAGGAGACCGGGTCAGAGGATGCGCATGGCAGGGCGGTCTGGTGCCTTGGTAAAGCAGTGGCTTTTCTTGACGATCCCGGGCATCTTGCAATGAGCACAACCCTTTTCAACAAGGCGCTGCAAGCTGTCGAGAATTTTCATTCGCCCCGCGCCATCGCTTTTTCCCTGGTGGGCATACATGCTTACCTGCATATATTTTCCGGCGACAGTGATGTACGGAGGATCCGGAAAGTTCTTGCCGGCAGGCTTTTCGATCAGTTTAAAAACAATGAAACAGACGATTGGGCCTGGCTTGAAAACGCTCTAACCTATGCCAACGGCAAACTGCCTCATGCCCTGCTCCTATCCGGCCAATGGATACAACGTAACGATATGATCGATATGGGGCTCAAATCCCTCAAGTGGCTGCTTGCCATCCAAACCAAAGACAATCACTTTGTGCCCATCGGTAATAACGGCTGGTACAAAAAAGGCGGTCCCAGAGCCCGTTTCGACCAGCAGCCTATCGAGGCCAATGCCATGATCGAAGCGTGTATCGAAGCCTTTAACATCACCCGGGATAAAACATGGATTGACAGTGCGGTCATGTGCTTTAACTGGTATCTCGGACACAATGATCTAAATATGCCGCTCTATGATCCCAAGACAGGCGGCTGCCGAGATGGGTTGATGGCGGATGGCGTCAACCAGAATGAAGGCGCCGAGTCCTCACTTGCATGGCTGCTATCGCTGATGATACTGCAAAAGCTCTATGCCGACGAAATTCTAAAACAGTCATCGTCCCAATCAACCGATTAACAAAAGGATCAGTCATGCACATTGCCATGCTCTCGCCCATTGCCTGGCGCACACCGCCGCAACATTACGGGCCCTGGGAAAACGTGGCTTCCCTTTTAACCGAGGGACTGGTGGCATGCGGTCATGATGTCACCTTGTTTGCGACCGCGGATTCGCAAACCAGCGGCACGCTGCATGCCGTTTGCCCGCAGGGCTACGAAGAAGACCGATCACTCATACCAAAAGTTTGGGAGTGCCTTCACATTTCTGAACTCTTTGAGCATGCCGATGCATACGACATGATCCACAACCATTTTGATTTTCTGCCTTTAACTTATACCGGCCTGACCACCGCCCCGGTAGTGACTACCATTCACGGCTTTTCATCGCCCGGGATTCTCCCGGTTTTCAAGAAATACAACGGTAAAGTGTTCTATGTTTCCATCAGCGATGCCGACCGATCGCCGGATCTTGATTATATCAAAACCATCCATCACGGCATTGATATCAAACAGTTTGATTTTAAGCCTGCCCCGGACGACACCCTGCTTTTCTTTGGGCGCATTCACAACGACAAGGGGGCCCGACAAGCTATTGAAATTGCCAAGGCCTGCAATAAAAAGCTGATATTAGCAGGCATCATCCAGGATCAGGCATACTATGATCAATATGTCGCCCCTCACATAGACAACGACAAGGTGATTTATATCGGCAGTGTCGGACCCGTTAAGCGCAACCGGCTGCTCGGCAAAACCAGCACGCTATTGCACCCCATACAATTTGATGAGCCTTTCGGTCTGTCCGTTATCGAATCCATGGCCTGCGGTACACCAGTGATCGCCTTTGATAGGGGCAGCATGCCTGAACTTATCGAAAACGGAAAAAGTGGTTTTTTGGTCAACAACATGGAAGAGGCTATTGAGGCTGTTACACGTATTAAAGAGATTGACCGCGCATACTGTCGTCGCCATGTTGAACAGCATTTCACAGTCGACCGCATGATCCATGAATACATACAAGTCTATGAAATGATTCTTGACTCTGAAAGATCGTAGAATGACCTCAAAAAATCTAAAACAGATAGCCGGTTCCGGTTTTAAAAGGATTTTACAGGACAGACCACTATGAAAACTCATCATCCAATAATAACGCGTTTTAAAAAGAACCCCATACTGACAAAAAAGGATGTGCCGTATCCGGTCGCTACAGTTCACAATGCGGGCATCGTTAAGCACAACGATCGTTACATTATGCTTTTCAGGTCGCATCTCCTAAACGGGCGCTCTATCATCGGCAGGGCCGACAGCAAGGACGGTTTTTCCTTCACGGTTCATCCCCAACCCTTTCTTATACCTTCAAAGGACACTGTTTTTGCCGAATATGAAGCATTCGGAGTCGAAGATATAAGAATTTCCCTGGTAGAAAACGAGTACCTGCTGACCTATAGTGCATATTCCCGTCATGGCGTGCGAATTGCCCTGGCACGCACCAGGGATTTTGAAAAAGTGGAACGTATTGCGCTGATCACCCAGGCCGATCTTCGTAACGTGGTCATTTTCCCTGAAAAATTCGGCAATCGGTATGTGCGTTTGGACC
>QNBU01000179.1 GCA_003644215.1 Planctomycetota bacterium | reverse complement strand
GATTTATCGATGGGCGGCGGTTAGGCATCTGCCGATGCAGAATATGTTTGAGGTCTTTCTTTTTCTCGGATTTTGTATTTGGCCGATTCATATTCTGTCGAAAAAAATCCTGAACCGAAGTGAACCGATTCTGATTACCGTTGACGCCGCATTGGGGCTAATCGTCCTTTTTCCGGCGGGGTTTGTTTTTGATCATCAGCCGCAGTTTTTGCCGCCGGCATTGCAGTTTTGGCTGTTTGGGCCGCATGTGGCCGGTTATATGCTCGCCTATATCTTTTTAGCGAAAGCCGCCGTTTTTGCGGCGGGTGGGCTGGTTTTGCCTCCTCGCGGTGAATTGTTCGCTCATGCAATGGCCGATTCCGGGTATCGACTTATCGCTGCGGGCTTTCCGCTGCTGACACTGGGGCTGTTTCTCGGTTCGGTGTGGGGCAAATATGCCTGGGGAGACTGGTGGGGATGGGACCCTAAGGAACTCTGGTCGCTGATTTGCTGGCTGGTTTATGCGATGTATTTACACGCCCGCTACGCATGGCCCAAACGCTATGCCGCACATCATCTGCTGAACATCACCGGTCTGTTCTGCATTATCATTACTTTGCTTTGGGTGAACCTTTCAAAGCTGTTTGGCGGTTTGCATAACTACGCTTCGTGACAGGAGCGGTGTTGTGCTGTCATTGCGGATATATATTTCTTGACAATGCGGGATTATATCAGTAGATTGACCGCCGATGGAGAGGTGTCCGAGTGGCTTAAGGAGCAGCCTTGGAAAGGCTGTGTAGGGCTTGTCCCTACCGCGGGTTCGAATCCCGCCTTCTCCGTTTATTTAGAGTTTTAATCCGCCGGTAGAGTCCTGGGGATTCGTGAAGACCGATGTCCCAAAAACCATTTAGACAAGGAGAAATTGACATGAAAACAAAATTGACATTGACCGTATTGTTAATCGCACTGATCTTAGTCTTTGGTTGCAGCAAGAAAGACCAGCCGACCGATCAAGCTCAAAGCGATGCACCGAGTACGCTTGACGCGGTCAAGGAGGCCGCTGTTGAGGCGGTTAAGGAATCGTTCACAATGGAGGTCGATCTGGAAAAGGCCGTCGCCGATCTCAAGGCCGAGGCGGCCCAGATGGACATTGAGAGCTTGAAAGAAGTTGCCGCCAAGTATAAAGAGGCCCTGGCTGGAAAAGAAACCGAGCTTAAATCGCTGATGGATAAATTGTCCGCAGTTCCGTTGACCGAAAAGTTGGGCAAAGAGGCCCAGGCGATTACGGGTGAGATTAAAACCCTGACCGATGGCGTTACGGTTCTTCAGGAACGGCTGCAGGTCTATATTGATGCGCTCACTGAAAAGGGAGCGGATGTGAAAGCGTTGCTTGGCTAAGATTGTTTGAAGAAGCAAAACCAAAAAGGCCCGGGCAAGTTAATGCTCCGGGCCTTTTTTTGTGATTCTTCAGGTATTACGAAGTCGGGGCGTTGATCATATGCACATCCCGCTGCGGGAACGGAATCGTCAGGCCGTTGGCTTCCAGTGCGTATTTAACCTTTTCGGTTGTCCCAAAATACACATCCCAGTAGTCGGCGACCTTGCACCATGGCCGGACGACATAGTTGACACTGCTGTCGGCCAGCTCCGAAACGCCTATGAAAGGAGCGGGGCTATCCAGTACGAGTGGGTCAGATTTAAGTACTTCCAACATGACTTCTTTGGCCTTTTTGATATCATCTTCATACGAAACACCAATGACCAGATCGACGCGGCGGGTTCCGTTGACAGTGTAGTTGATGATATTGCTGCCGGTCGCTTGTGCGTTCGGAATGATGATTTTGAGATTTTCCGGGCTGCAGATAATGGTGTGAAATATCTCAATTTCCTTAACCACACCAATTGTGCCGGAAATCTCGACGAGGTCCCCGACCTTGAAGGGCTTGAAGATAATCATCAGCACGCCAGCGGCGAAATTGGACAGCGATCCCTGCAATGCCAGGCCCAGCGCAAGTCCGGCGGCGCCAATAACGGCGACAAACGACGCTGTCGGAATGCCAAGCGCCCCAAGTGCCGTAATAACAACTATTAGCAACATACCAACATAAAACAGGTTCTTTACAAATTTGCACAAGGTTGTATCGACCTTGCCTTTTTTCATCGCCTTGTAAAGTAATGCGCTGACCAGTTTAGCCAGGAATTTACCAATGAAAAAGACCGCCGCGGCCGCAAGTAGATTTAGTAGTAGCTGAACACCGTTTTCTGCGAGGTAATCTGAAATCGTATCATACATCTTGACGATCGATTCCTGTGGATTTGACAGATCGACAGACAGGGGCGATGTTTCCTCGGTGGCGGCTTCCGTGGCGGGGGTTTTCTCCGTTGCCTCCGCGGCGAAGGCCGAAATGCTCAGGACGGCAATAAAGAGTAACAGGGACAGTTTTTTCATGACGGTTTCTCCTAAATCTCATAAGGTTTTTAGATTGCAGTGACTATGTTATGGACAAAAGGGCGGAATGGAAAGTGTTTTTCTAAGAAATATGCACTTATGGGTGTATTGGATTGGCACCATTTATTGACCCCGTGCGAGCTTGGGTTTATAATACTCGGCAATTGGAAAGGAAGAAATCAGATGTCTGAGCTTTTAATCGTTGTTTTGATATGTATTATGCTGGTTGTGGCGGGCTTGGTGGCCGTTGTTTTGGCGGCTTTGAACGCTGCGCGGCGGGAATCTTCGGTCCAGAGCAATAATCTGGCCCAATTGCAGACGCAGTTTCAGGGGTTGCAGGCCAAACAGGATGCTCAAAGTGTGTCGATGGAGAAAAATCTCAAGTCTGGGCAGGAAAATATTACCCATTTTCTCACCAACAGCCAAAAAACCTTTGGCGAGCTGAAAGAGCAGATCGGTAAGCTCAAAAGCGACAGCGAACGGCTTTTGCAGGTCAGCGGTGATATTCGCAGCTTGCAAAATATTCTCAAGGCCCCTAAACTTCGCGGGCAGATGGGGGAGCATTCGCTGGCATCGCTGCTGGGGCAGATCCTTCCGGCGGGCAGTTTTACGCTTCAGCACACTTTTTCCAATGGGAAAATCGTTGACGCATTGGTCAAACTGCCCGATTTTTCGGTGCCGATAGACGCCAAGTTCCCCTTGCCGGCGTTCGAGCAGATGATCGCCACCGAGGACGATGCGGCCAAAGCCAAACTCCGCCGCCAGTTTCAGACCGATGTTACCAAACATATCGATAAGATCGCGGCCAGCTATATCCTCCCCGATGAGGGGACGCTGGATTTTGCGATGATGTATATCCCCGCAGAAAATGTGTATTATGAAACGATTGTCAAATATGACAGCGACCGGGCGGATATTCTCGATTATGCACTGGAAAAGAAAGTGATCCCCATCTCGCCAAATCTTCTGTATGCGTACCTGATGACGATTGTTATGGGACTTCACGGGATGCAGATCGAGAAAGAAGCCGCCGCGATACGGACGAATTTACAAAAACTAACCGCCGGACTGGAAGGGTTCAGCGGCAATTGGGACACACTCGGCCGCCACCTGCGAAACGCCCAGGGCCAATACGACGAGGGTCAAAACAAACTAAGCAAGTTCCATCTCCAACTGGAACAGATACAAAGCACCTCAGATGAGG
>QNBU01000178.1 GCA_003644215.1 Planctomycetota bacterium | reverse complement strand
CGGAGATCAAGATGCAGACCGAGAGAGATGTTGCGATCCCATAAAACCACCCCAGCAAGAACGCCCATAAAGGGGCGGTTGCGATCAGTATCGATGCGGGAATGGTAATGCTCTTGAACAGATGGGCGCCGGTCTGCTTGATGAGGTTGCCCAGTTCAAATTGTGCGGGGATAGCCAGCAGGGCGATTAGGATTGTGAAGATCGTTGCTTGTATAGGTTGATTATGTCTAATGCCGCTAATATATAATGATCCGTCCAGATGCCCGTCCAGCAGGATCAAGCCCACGAAGACCGCGGCCATCATAGAACCAAAAATCAGTCGGTATTTCAGCATTGTATTATCTCTAAAAAAATCCTGTAAATTGTATCATTCACGCGGTTCATTTATATTGCGATACGAGCATCATTAGGGCGTAAACTAAAACTAGTCCCGAAGGGACAAAAGTTAATTAGCCAGGGGCGTAAGCCCCTGGTTTATGGATTTACAATAAATTCAAACCCCGAAGGGGCGAAAGTAAAAGAGGCGACGAATAACTTTCGCCCCTTCGGGGCTTACCTGCTTTTACTACCCATGACCGGACGCTGACGCATCCGGCTAATTGACTTATCGCCCCTTTGGGGCGAGGTTTTCATACCCTGAACGGTTTACTGTTAATCCTGTCTAAAAAAACAGATTTTATTTTTTCGCTTTCGTATCGCCGAAGCGGCGTTGGCGGCTTGCATACGACAGCAGGGCCTTGTTCATTTCTTCCAGCGAAAAGTCCGGCCAGTGTACATCGGTTACATAAAACTCCGCATACGAAATCTGCCACAGCAGATAATTGCTGATTCGCATCTCGCCGCTGGTTCGCACGACCAGGTCCACATCGGGCCAGCCGGCGGTATAGAGATGGTCGCCGATGGCTTGTTCGTCAATGGCTTGCGGGTCGATTTTTCCGTCTTTGGCATCTTGTGCCAGTGTGCGGACGGCATCGATGATTTCCGTGCGGGAGCCGTAGTTTAGAGCAAAGCCGAGGGTCATCCCATCGTTGACGCTGGTAACGCGCACCGTTTTGTCCAGAGCGTCCAGCACCTCCTGCGGCAGGGGTTCCCGACGGCCCAGATGGGCAAACTGCACATTTTTGTCCATCAAACTTGGCCGAATGCCTTCCAGATAGGCCGCATACAGATACATCAGAAAATCGACCTCTTCCTTAGGTCGCTTCCAGTTCTGCATACTGAACGAGTACAGAACCAGATATTCAATGCCGCAGTTGACGCAGTGCGTGGCGAGGGATTCGACGATTTTCGCCCCCTGTTCGTGGCCCTGAAACCGTTTCAGCCCGCGTTCGGTGGCCCAACGACCGTTACCGTCCATAATCACCGCGACATGACGCGGAATCTGGTTGAGCTCAATCCCCAGCCGTTCGGCAGTCGCAATGCGTTTTTCTTCAAATGAATGGTTGTCCATGCGTTCCCTTTTTTTACCATGAAGTACATGAAGAAAAAAAATATAAAAATAACTTCATGTCCTTCATGGTTAAATAATCCGTGGACTTTATATTTAGTCGCGAAAGATGGCCTGGCCTCGTTTGGGGCCGACGCCGACGATGCTGACGGGAATGCCGACGATCTTTTCAATTGCGGCGATATAGTTCTTCACATTGTCCGGCAGGGCGTCATAGGTTGTCACGGCGGTCAGGTCTTCGTCCCATCCGGGCAGTGTGTCATAGACGCATTCAGCGGCCTCTAAGTCCGCGGCGCTTCCGGGGAAGAAGGTTGTTTCCTTGCTGTTGATTTGATACGCCTTGCAGACTTTCAGTTCTCCCAGCCCGGCTAGTGTATCCAGATGCATCATCGCGATTTCATTGATGCCGCCAAGCCGTGCCGTAAAGGAGACAGCCACCGCGTCAAACCAACCGCAGCGGCGGGGTCTGCCCGTGGTGGTTCCGAATTCGTTGCCTTTGACGCGGATCGTATTGCCGATCTCGTTATCCTGTTCTGCCGGGAACGGCCCGGCGCCGACACGGGTGGTATAGGCCTTGACCACGCCGATAAAGCGGTCCACTTTTTGAGCCGGTACGCCGCAACCGGGGCCAAGCCCCAGAGCGCTGGCGTTGGAACTGGTAACGAACGGAAAGGTTCCGTGGTCTAAGTCCAGCAAGGCCCCTTGGGCGCCCTCGAACAGGAGGTTTTTGCCCGCGTCGATAGATTCGTGCAGGTATTGTGTAGTATTGGTGATAAACTTAGCCAGTACCTCGCTGTGCCGGCAGCACTTGGCGTAGATCGCATCGCCGTCAACCGGCTCAGCATCGTACAGAGCGCCGAACAGCTTGTTTTTGTAAGCGACGATTTTAGCCAGCTTTTCTTTAAGTGCGTCGAGGTCCAGCAAATCCGCCATCCGAATTGCGTAGCTGCGTCCGGTCTTGTCGGCATAGCAGGGGCCGATACCGCGGGCGGTGGTGCCGATTTTGTTCTTGCCCAGCGAGGCCTCACGAAGTTGGTCCTCTTGCTTATGATAGTCCAGCACCATATGGGCGTTTTCGCTGATAAACAGCCGGCCTTCCATGCTGATATTCTTATCGGCCAGACCGTTAATCTCATCGATCAGTGTTCCCGGATCGACGACAACGCCGTTGGCGATGACGCAGTTGGTTTTTTCACGAACCGCACCTGACGGCATCAGATGTAGGGCGAATTTGGTATCCCCGGTGATAACGGTATGTCCGGCATTGGCGCCGCCGCCGTAGCGAACGACCACATCGGCATTCTCGGCCAGAATATCAACCACCTTACCCTTGCCCTCATCACCCCACTGTAATCCCACAACACAATTATTCATTGCTTTTCCCTTAGTTAAGTCCACAGATTACACAGATTTTCACAGATTATTTTTTAGACTGGATTTACACCGATTAACAGGATTTTCAACCACAGTTGATACGGATTGAAAAAACTTAAAAATAAAATCCGTGAAATCCGCGCAATCCGTGGTTTCATTTTTAATTCGTGTTTATTCATTAGCTGATTTTTGATACGATCTGGTCCAGCACCGCGCCTAGATTGTCGTAGGTTCGGTCGCTGAGTTTGAGCGTTTTGCTCTGGCCGTCCTGCGAATAGGTAACGATGAAAAACCCCTTTTTGTCAAAGTGTGTCTTATTGATCTTTTCAATCGCATCATAGGCGACTTTCACCTTGCCGCAGGTTAGCTGGCTTTCATCGGCGATGATCTTTTTGCCTTTAATCAGGACAAAATAGACACCGATCAGAATCCCCGCGCCGATCATAAACGGCGGAGCCTTGCGATTGAAAGCCAGTGTGCTGTCGGCAACGCCGTCAACGGTATGCTTTTTAATAAAGTCCTGATTCTTGTACCCGTCATAGGCGAACCACGCGCCGATTCCAATCAAAACAGCGGCGATAATGAGGGTGTTTTTCTTTTTGTAACTGCTCAGAGGGGCTTCGATGGCCATTGCGTTTTTCTCCTTACATTTCTTAGCGTCGTTGTGCGATTGCACTGCTTAGCGGCTGAACAAAGTGCGGGATGATTTTGTCGAACATCATATTTTCTGCGATTCGGCACTGCTGCTGATAGGCGTCGAGCATATCAAAGCCCGGCTCTGGCTTGGGATACCGCCGCACTGCGAAGTAAAGACTAAGCGGGTCGTCTGTTTTATACCGCTGGCTGCGCGGGTCTTATGTCGTCGAGCGGGACTCGGTGG
>QNBU01000177.1 GCA_003644215.1 Planctomycetota bacterium | reverse complement strand
GCTGCCGGACAACAGCAACGTGATAATCATCCCCTTATTGCATTCAAAAATGCACCATGCAAATGTTTGGGATCCGACTGTCAGAAAAACCATTACAGAGAGATTGTCATGGATAAAGGATATACAATGGGGATCGCATTTGCGTTGCTTTATAGACCCGCTCGGCAATGAAACTCACATGCTAAACAGCACCGAAAATTTGCGCCAGTATACGCCCCATATTAATGCTGACTTCCGGCGTTGGCTCAAAAATAAATACCGCACCCTATCCGCCCTACAAAAAAGCTGGAAAATAGAGGTTTCTGATTTTGCTGAAGCGGCGCGACTGATACCGCTGAGAGTCAATGATTCGCTTTGGCTTTGTGATCCCGATTCAGGGCGAATTCATAAATCGTCTCTGAGTAAATCCATCGCATGGATTGACTATAATGATATGATTCGTGACACTTTTGCCGCTTACAGTGATGATTTTGCTGTCCAGATCAAGTCACTGGTCAATGTTCCGGTTGTTAATAAACTTGTCGGGGCAGTCGGGACAAAACTCCACATCAGCCGAAAATACCTTGGGTTTGACGGTATTGGATATGAAGTCTATCTCAATCATGGGCAGCCGCTGGCGGGACATGGCGGAGCGGCAAGAGCGGCAGCCGAGGCGGCAAGTCACACCATGTGGAAGATTGGAACAGAAGTTGGTCACAGTGCCAAAGTCGGAAACGAAGACGTTAAATTTTTCAAATCGGAAGCGGCTGTTAAAAATCTGGCAAGAGAGCTTTCTACTACGGGGATACAAGGTTTTTACTTCTTTGGGTTTGATCTCAGACCCAACAACATGTGGAAGAATCACAATTTTCATGATTTTCCGGCAGGTCTACAGTGGGTTAAGGACATAAAGGCCAAATACGCTGATGGAACTACACTCGCTTCGCCCTCCTCGTTTGTTTATCCGGGCGGCTACACCTGGTGGTGGTGGACAACGCGCTGGAAAAGTCTGTATGACTACGACTGCAATGAGTTTCCTCTTTCCGTCAAAATCTCTGGTAATGAATGGGCTTCCAATACCGATGTTCTGCCAGAAAATTTCAAGCGCGTCATCGTGAATTGTCCGAACCCTCCCTTTTCTTTGAAATACGCCGAGGACATCAACCGGCTTATTAAAGAAAATAAGAATATGATCTATGTAGGATTCAGGAATGATCTGGGAGTCATCCAAGAGCTGGATCGGTTTTTTACCGCTGACAAAATAACATTTGACGACGGCTCCGTCGCCCAGGTGCTGAACAGCATGCCGGGCACGAAGACATTGGCAACTCACAACGGCAAGCCCTGGGCAATAAAAAGTGGAAATATGGTCATCATGACCCGAACACCGACACAAGTGCGTAAAAATAACCCCGCCCCTCACGGTCACGGCTTGAAGTACTTGAATCGAGAGTGGATCAAATAACATTTTTAAAAATGTAGAAAAGAAGGAATATATAATGGCAAAAATAGCAAAAAAGTATCTTGAGGTGAATCCGTGGATCATTACAGAGAAAGGGTTTCATCCCGAGCGAAGCCGGGTAAGTGAGGCGATTTTCTCGCTTGGCAACGAATATATGGGCGTTCGCGGCTACTTCGATGAGGGCTATGGCGGCGACCGGCTTGTCGGCAGCTATTTCAACGGTATATACTCGGAAACGGACATCAACCATCCTATCAAATTCAAGGGTGTTCCTGAAATCTGGCATTTTATGGTCAGCGCCGTTGACTGGCTCTATACCCGAATCGAGCTGGATGGGGAGTTGCTGGATCTGAACCAATCCAAGGTAAGCGATTTCGAGCGAACGCTGGATATGAAAACCGGCACGCTCACTCGGCAGTTCATCTGGCATACGCAATCCGGTAAACAGCTCAAAATAACTTTCACCCGGTTTTTGAGCATGACATCGGTACAGGTCGGATTCCAGCGAATCGTTCTGGAAGCCCTGAATTTTTCCGGCCCCGTTCAGGTGACATCCGCATTGGATTTTTCGCCGGTTCATGAAGAGATTCATAATCGGAGCTATTGGACGGTTGAAAAAACCGAGCACCGCGGTGATTTCTGGTTCGCATTGGGAAAAACCGAGACCGTGGAGCAGCATCTGGTGTCATCATTCAGTTTGACGGCGGATTGCGAGTATGTGTCCAAAGACATCAAAGACGATAAGCTGTTCGGTACGCAACTGGAGATATCGCTTGAGCAGGGCAGAATGGTAACCCTCGACAAGCGGGTATGCAATCACGCGGATAAAAAACGCGGTTCTGACGGCGATTCGGTCTGGGAGGCGGGGGTCGCCTTGGCTGAAACATTCCGGGAACTCACCTTTGATGCAGTCCTTGCCGAGCATGCCGAATACTGGGAGAAGCTGTGGAAGCGTACAGATGTTGTGGTCGAAGGCGATGATGCGGATCAGCAGGGAATCCGGTTCTGCATCTTCCAGCTTCATCAAACCAACCATGGTCAGGACCCGTCAAGCAATGTGGGTGCGAAGGGACTGACCGGCGAGATCTATGGCGGCAAGACATTCTGGGACACCGAGTCGTATTGCCTTCCGTTCTTCATCTTCAACAACCCCCAGGCGGCAAAGAATATGCTGATGTTTCGCTACAACACGCTTCCACAAGCTTTGCGCATAGCCGAAAGCCGCGATTGTAAGGGCGCGACCTACCCGATGGAATCCCTCAACGGTGATGATAGCTGCGTGGTATGGTGGCATGGCAATCTGGAGATCCACATCAATGCCGCAGTCATTTACGGCATCGAGCAATATCGCAGATTGTGTGATGACGATGAATTCTTCTACGACTACGGCATGGAGATCATCCTGCAAGTCTGTCGCTTTTATGCGAGCCGAGGAAACTGGCGGCCGGACGGCTTTGGGTTTTACGGCGTAATGGGTCCCGATGAGATGCACACATTTATCAACAACAACTGCTATACAAACACGATGGCCAAAAAAGGATTTGAGCTTGCCCTTGCTGAAATTGAGAAGATGAAGGCGGAGATGCCTGAAAAGCTCTTAAAACTGACGGACAAGATAAGTCTCTCCTCGGAGGAGTTAGACGAATGGCGAAAGATTGCGGATAAGATGATTATCCCGAAAGACGAAACCACCGGTCTGTTCGAGCAGCACGAAGGATTCTTTAAGCTTCCCCACTATGACATAGATTCGATATCGCAAGAGGAGATCCCTATTGAGCATAACTGGGCCCAGACCAGGCGGTATCGCTACGACATGATCAAGCAGCCGGATGTGCTACTCTTCCTGTTCCTGCACAGTAGCGAGTACTCCGACGCGGTCAAAAAAATCAACTACGAGTATTACACCCCTCGTTGCATGCATGAGTCTTCGCTCTCGCCGTCGATCCATTCCATCCTCGCGGCAGAACTCGGCAAGCACGAGGAGGCCAGCGCGTTCTACGCATACGCCACCCGGCTTGATCTGGATGACTACAACCGCAATACGCATCAGGGACTGCACATGACCTCCATGGCAGGCGCCTGGCTCAATGTAATCTATGGGTTTGGCGGAATGCGTTGTGATGGAGATCAGCTTGCATTCAAACCGTCCATGCCCAAGAAATGGGACTCGCTGAGTTTCCGTATTCTATACAAGGGGTCTACCTTGTGCGTGAAGATGGACAAAAAGAATATAACGTTGAGCATCGACCAAGACGAACCGTTG
>QNBU01000176.1 GCA_003644215.1 Planctomycetota bacterium | reverse complement strand
TTCTTCTTTTTCATATTTCATTCCGTCCCTTTTACATTTCCTGATGCGGCAACTCCTGCTGTGCATCATATTCCGGCTCTAAAATTGCCGCCTGCGGTTGTATATACGCCAGAGCATTAATGGAGTCGCAAATGGCGTTTACGATGATAATAAATATGACGAGATTGGCGATACTTGCCAGCCAGCCCACAAACGGGATTATTCCTAACCAAGGAACGATACAGGCGGCAAGAAAAAGCCCTTCGGATAATGGTTTTGCCGCAATAGCATGTCGTCTGAGGAATTCATTGTAATCTTTGGAGTACCCCCAGATTGCCTGGAACATCCAGTAGATGTTAAAGAATGGGATAAACATAAAGCCAACCGCCTTGCCGGGGGTCGTGCGAGCATATCCATCCTGAATAGCATTCCACATTTTGTAATACAACACAAACAAAACGATACTACTTGCTAAAAGACATGCAATGGCTAAAAGTAACACAAGAACTCCCGCACCAGCAATGGCTCCGCCTGCTGCGGGATCAAAATCTCCACTTTCTGATGCGGCGGCTCCACCGATAATGGCAAACATTGCAATAGCCATCAGGATTCCACCCAAAATGGCGCCTCCGAGATAAATACCAAAATAAAATGCTTTCGATATAGGTTCTACTGGGCCTCTTTGGTTCATCATATTTTCCTTAATAATTGTCCTGCCCTCAGTTTTTTTGGCTACTTAACCAGTCGAATGCTGACCGGATACCGGTAATCTTTTCCTTTGCTGGCAGCGACAGAAGCTAAAATACAAAAAACAATATTGCAAATGATTGTTGCGAAGAAAAGGAAGATGCCGATAAGGACGGGCATAAGTATCCAAGACGCAATCATTGCTAACATTACAGTAATTTGGAAATTTAGAGCTTCCTTGCCTTGGCTGTCTACAAACTTATCCTTATCCTTTTTGATGAGCCATATAAGCAGGGGACAGAAAAACACGGTAAAAATTGCCAACAAATGGCACAGCATCCCCATGTTTTTAGAGTCCTGCGAAACAGCTATTACTTCAGGGGCTGGTTGTACTGCTGGTTGCGGCGGGGTTTGGGGTTGTTCTGTAGCCAGTTGTGATTCCTGCGGGGTGTTTGGTTGCGGCTGATTTTCATCGGTCGGGTTTGGGTGGTCCATATTCTGATCCATCTTTCTGTCTCCTAAATGCTAAAAAAACCTTCCCTTGAGACTCCACTATTAAGATAAAATCTATCACACTAAATCCAACTTGTCAACAAAACAATCGCGTCACAAAAAAAGCGGCCCCTGAGGGCCGCTCTAACGCAAAACTCAAAATTGAAAACTAACTCGGTTTTTTGCAGGATTGGCAGAATTGGCCCATCCGTTCCATTGCGACCGTCAGGTTGTCCATATTGCCGTCCAGTTTGGCATAGGCATCCACCAGTTCGACCAATCCCGGGTCTGCTGGTTTTTCGCCGAAGCGGTGTGTGACATTGACGATTCCCGCATCTAACCCGTACTCCATCGCCTTGGCGGTATATGCTCTGGCGATACCGATCCGTCGTCCGGGCAGGTCCCGGCAGGAGTTGCTGAGCCCCAGTGAACAATGACAATTTTTCATTTGTGGGTCGGTCTTGATTTTTTTGATCGTCTCAAACGCCCGATAGGTATAGCCCGGCACGCCCGGTTCCATCGGCATGTCGATGGCTATCGGGAACACGGTCGAGTCAAAGTAAATTTCTTCGGGCTTAAATCCATACTGCATCGCTTTGTCGAAGATTTCCTTGGCGAGTCCGAACAACTCCTCCACTGAGTGCGAACCCCCCGGGCCGGTCGCTTTATCTTCACTGACCAGCAGGCCGATAAATGAGAAGTCATAGGTCTTCTTCAACGCCATCATTTTATCTGTGGTGTGGGTCTTAATCGAATTCAGCAGCGGCGGCTTAACGACTTCATCGGTGTTATACCATTCTTTCAATCCCGCGATGAGGACATCGTCATTACTGCTGTCAATACAGATCGGCACACCCTTGCTCCATTGGCGAACGAGTTTTGTGTAGTCAACCATCATACCAACGGCCTGCTGCGGGTCGCTTTCACCAAAGGCATCCAGATTGACCGCGATGTAAGCAGCGTCGTCATCGGCCTGCTCTTCGACGAGTGCGCGGATATAGTTCAGAGGCCCGCTTTCTTTCGTGTAGGCATCCGCTCCCAGATCATGCAGCTCTTTCATTATTTTACCGGTTTTGGGGATTGAAGCGTGAATCGATTCGCCAATCCCGATCAGCGGTGTTGTCATCGTATGATCCTTTCCAAATAAGTAGTTCACAATCGAGCTGGTATGTTCCAACGCCGCAATGCGCGGCTTGTTGAGCATCGTTCGCAGTTTTTCGCGTCCGTCGGTTTTAGCCGCGGCGGAATCATAAATCCGCTCACCGATGCAAAGCCGTTCTAAGTTATTGCCGCAGTAGCCGTCAACGGTCGAGTCGCCGCACGGTGCGTTGTCCATCCCTTTTTCACAGCCGCCGATTGTACAGTATCCAAAGTTTTCCGGCAAGTAACAATCGCCGCATTCGGCGCAGTCAAAAGCACAATACTTAAAGCTCTTTTCAATGGCATTAAATGCTTTGTAGGTGAACCCGCTCTCCTTGTTGACCCGAAACAGTTTCAGCACCCATTTGAGACAATGAAAGCCCTTGTAATCCGAATCCAGAATGGCCCGGTGCATAAAATCAAAGAATCGCTCGTTGCATTTGCGTTTCGGTTTAGAAAGCGAAACCTGCCTGCCCGCCTCATCATAGAGATAGAAGGGTTTTTCCGCCGGCCAGTAGAGATTGTCTTTGTACTGCTGCCAGCCGTCGCCGATTTCGTCGGCCCGATTCAATATCTTCAAAAAGATGTCATAATCATGGACGCCGCCGACATCAACACCCGCATAGCCCATCGATTTATACATAGCGACCTGCTGGGCCGCCCGCTCGATATGCTCATCGATGCTTTCGGATTGCAGTTTGGCCAGCAGATCATCGCTGACAAAACAGCCGGGCAGTTTGATGTCGTGCATCAGCCGCGGCGCAGGCGTCTTGGTTGTTAGCCAATACACATTCCCGACCAGCGGAGTTGAAATGCTATTGTCCTTGCAGTATTGAGCCAGTTCCAGCGATTTTTTCCAGTCCCAGCCGACCTGGGTAACCAAAAATCGCGCTCCTTCGGCAACCTTTTTTTCCATTTTATAATACTGCTGCATCAGGGATGCTTCGGTGTACTTAAACGGCGACACAGCGGCTCCGGCGCAGAACTGGCGGACCTGATCCCACTGGCCGGGCTTGGCTTTGGTGATGGATTGATGGTTTAATTTGCCGATCAGCGATAAAAGCCCGATGCTTTCCACTTCAAAGACGCCTTGAGAGGTGATCGGCTTATCACCGGTTAAAGCCAGAACGGACTCAATGTGTCGTTGCCGGTATCCCACGAGGGTACTGGTCAAGCTATCGACATTGTTGTCTTTACAGCTTAGGTGCGGGATGTAGTCCAGATCGTCGAGAAGATTCTTTTTTTCGATCACGGCCAGCACATCCGAAGGATCGATATTAGCCACGCCGCCGGGATTTTGGGGAACCGTGATCCCGACAAAAGAAAATCCACCGGGGATGGCAGCTTTCTTTTCCTGATGAGCCGACAGAAATTTCTCGATGGGAGAAAAATTATATCCGGGGCTACC
>QNBU01000175.1 GCA_003644215.1 Planctomycetota bacterium | reverse complement strand
GATTGAAACCTTTTCCGCTGCACTGGTTGGATTAATCATGCTTGCCATTGGGGCCGTGATGATATACAAGACCAGTATGCAGATCGCCCGCCTGATAGTACTGAGGGCGCATCCGCCGTCCTTTGGCGTCGTGATGATTTGGGTGTCGCTGGTTTCGGTCGTCTCAAAAGAGTTTATTTATCGCTGGACGCGCAATGTGGCAATAAAGACGCACAGCGCCGCCCTCTATGCCAACGCTTGGCATCACCGTTCCGATGTATTGAGTTCGCTGGCGGTGTTGATTGGTGCCGTTGCGATCATGTTTGGCTATCCTCATGGCGACCAGATTGCGGCGATCTCGGTGGGACTGATGATTATTTTAGTGGCGGTTAAAGTATTCAGTGGCTGCCTGAATGAGCTGACAGAACGGTCGGTTGACCAGGAAACCGTTGATCAGATTGAAAAAATCATTGCTTCAGAACAGAGAGTCTTGGGTTGGCACAAACTCCGTACCCGCAGTTTGGGGCGAGAGGTTTTTGTTGATTTGCATATCCTCGTCGATCCCGATTTAACCGTTATGGCCGCACACGAAATCGCGGATTGTCTCGAACAATCTCTCCATAACCGAATGACCCAACCGATTAATGTGATGGTGCATGTAGAGCCGAAGATGTACTAACTCTTATGTCAGCAGGCCGTAGTCTTTTAGTGTTTTTCTCAGTACGGTCGCCTGTGATTCGGTTAGTTCTGTCATTGGCAGTCGCATTTCGTCGGAGGCCATATTCAGCATCGCCATCGCTGCCTTGATGGGGATGGGATTGGTCGCCAGAGATAGCATGTTTTTAGCCAGGCCGAAGAGTTTGCGATGCCATTTTCGTGCTGAAATCAGGTCACCTTCAAGAATCAGATCGGTCATGGCTTTGACATCCGCCGGGACGATATTGGCGACGACGCTGATGACGCCTTTTCCGCCGACCGATGCCAACGGCAGTGTCAGGGAGTCGTCGCCCGAAAGAACGGTCAGATCGCATCGCATGGCAATTTCACTGGCCATATCCAGCGAACCGGTTGCTTCCTTGATTGCGACAACATTTTCGTGTTTGGCCAATCGGGCGACTGTTTCAGCGGTCAGGCCGCTCCCGCCGCACCGGCCCGGAATATTGTAAAGCACCATCGGCAGGTCAACTTCGTCGGCGATGGCTTTGAAATGCTGACAAAAGCCCTCTTGTGTGGGCTTGTTGTAATACGGGGCCACCTGAAGAGAGGCGTCGGCTCCGATTTTTCGGGCAAACGCGGTCAGTTCAATCGCTTCGGCAGTGCTGTTGGAACCGGTTCCCGCGATGACCGGAACCTGTCCACTAACCGTATCGACAACGCGCTCGATGACGCGTTTGTGTTCTTCGTGGCCAAGCGTCGGACATTCGCCGGTTGTGCCGACGGGGACAATGCCGTCCGTGCCGCTTTCAAGGTGAAATTCGACCAGTTCGGTCAGTGTTTCGTAATCCACCTGTCCATCCGAAAACGGGGTAATCAGAGCTACGAGTGTGCCGCTAAACATTTTGGGTTCTCCTATAAATCGTATTTTTTGTGGCACGAATCTCTCGTGGCACGGGCTTCCAGCCCGTGAACCATTTACTGCGGCACGAGCTTTCAGTCCGCCAACCACGGCTAGGATGGCCGTGCCACATTAGTTTACAAAGGGGTTTCGATCAGCATTTTCATTTCTTCGACAGCCGGTCCGATGCCTGCCAGAACGGCGCGTGAAATGATGCTGTGGCCGATGTTAAACTCACACAGTCCTTCGATTCGGGCCACGGGGCCAATATTTCGATAGGTCAGTCCGTGTCCGGCGTGGACGATAAGGCCGGCAGTCATTGCCATATCCCGGCCGTCTCGCAGTTCGTTGAGCCGTTTTTCGATAGTCTTGTCCTTGGCGGCATTGGCGTACAGACCCGTATGCAATTCGATGGCATCGCAGCCTGCTTCGGCGGTTGCGGCGATCTGTTTTTCATCCGGCAAAATAAAGGTGCTAACTAAGATACCCTTTTTGTGCATCCGTTTCGTGATGGCAGCCAGCCGTTTTTGGAATTTCGCGCAGTCCAGTCCACCCTCGGTGGTCAATTCGGCCCGATTTTCGGGGACGAGCGTGATCTGGTCGGGACGAATTTTTTCGGCGATCTTAACAATCGGCTCGGCCAGGCACATTTCTAGGTTGAGTTTGCAGGCGACGGTCTCTTTTAACAGCCGCACATCCCGGTCGTTGATATGCCGCCGGTCCTGCCGAAGATGAACGGTAATGCCGTTGGCCCCGGCCAATTCACATTGCACCGCCGCCCAGACCGGATCCGGTTCATCCGTCTTTCGTGCCTGACGAACCGTCGCCACATGATCGATATTGACATTTAGTAAAGCCATTTTGTTTCCTTAAACAGTAATAATAGAAAGCATTATATCACCCGAATTCGCCCCTGCAAGGAATTTCTACCTTGTCAGGTCAATTGTATTGGGGTATCCTTGAGGTATGGATATTCACGGGAAAACAGCCATCATCACCGGTGCCAGCGGCCAGTTGGGAGGCGAGATTGCCTTGTGCCTTGGGCGGATGGGGGCCGATTGCGTGTGTCATTACCATGCCAACGCGGACACGGCCAACGAAACGGTTGAAGCGATTCGGTTGCTGGGCCGTAAAGCCGCTGCTGTTGGTGCGGATTTGGCTTCTGCCGATACCGCGGCATTGTTAATGGCCGAGGCACAAAATCTGGGACCGGTGCGGGTAATCGTTAATTCCGCGTCTATCTTTGCCAGGCAACCCATCGGAACCTTTGGCGAAGCAGAGGTTTCGGAGGTTTTGGCGATCAACCTTGTGGCCCCGATGCATCTTTGCAATGAATTTGTGAAGTATCTGAAACACACCGAACCCAGCATCCAAAGAGATCAGAAAACACTTGCGGCGATTGTCAATTTGGTCGATGTCGCCGGAGTCAAACCGTGGGCTGAATATGGGCCATACTCAGCATCCCGTGCAGGGCTGATCGGGCTAACAAAATCGCTGGCCAAAGAATTGGCCCCGGTTGTAACCGCCAACGCCATCGCCCCGGGCATTGTAACATGGCCGGGCAAAATGGACCCGGCCCAAGAACAAAAACAGCTCAAAATGATCCCGGCAGGGCGATTCGGCCAGCCCAAAGACATCACCCGAACCATCGAATTCCTGTTGAACAACAACTATATCACCGGACAGGTTTTATGCGTCGATGGAGGCCGGTCAATCTGAATGATGATGCATGGCTGCCTTGTGATTAGTCTGGCTCTTTGAATGAACTCATCCACTCGGGCCATTGGGGCAGGGGAGCTGAGGTGTCATAGTTTTTGTGCCATTTCAGCCGCCACAGTTCTTTTGGGCTGATAGTCTTGATCATCCCATCCATAAACAGAACATTCAGCTTTTCGTCGTGCCGATTCACCACAAAGTGTCGCATATGATTGGCGGGATCTGTTGGCCACAAATCAGTTGATGGCTCAGGCAAGTGTGGAAAACCGGGGGGCCTTATCCCCGGATCCTTGGGTTCGACCACTAATAAACTATTTTGGGATCGACTCTCCATATCGAGCTGTCCTTTTTTTTCCGGCGGCAGATCGGAGGATTCCGGTCGCCCGGTAAACCAGAGCGCATCGGCCATGAGCGGAATTTTTGACGAGCCGGATTGGGCCATCGTTCGCCAGCTATTGGAGG
>QNBU01000174.1 GCA_003644215.1 Planctomycetota bacterium | reverse complement strand
TAATCTCCTCTAAGCTCGAAAACATTCGCGATGCAATCCCGGACAATGTCTGATTCGGAGCCATCAGCGCAAGGTTGTGATCAACCGTCAGACCAAACAAATCAAATATGCCGCTTAAGAGTTCGCGATGTTGGCCGGTACAACAAAAGACCACCTTGATTTGGTCCTGATACTTTTTTAATTCCAGCATCACGGGCGCCACTTTAATGGCTTCCGGTCGTGTTCCCGCTATAATCAGTACTTTTCTCATCGTATTATAGAATTATGGCAGTAAGGCAATGTCATTTGTGCCGTTGTCTTGAACATAAAAGCCATAGAGCTGCCTTACTTGCCCGCATAGGTTCCCAGTGTTCGCAATCCTGTGCGAATCTGTCCAAGTTTGTCTGACACTTCATGCCGTTGCGAAGCAATGGTAAGGCACAGTTCCTTATAGAGTCCCTGAATGCGATCTCGCTGCTCTTCGAATCCCGGCCGCGACAATATGGAGGCCTGCGTGATTTTCTCGGAAAGCGACTGCGACTCTTCGGCAATTCTCATCGCAGCATCCAGATCATATTGTTGAAGCTTTTGAATCTGGCGGCTCATCAAATCCTCCAGATAAGCCGTCATCTGGCGGGCATCTTCATCCGTTAGCACCTCGGTCGTATTATTCTGCATCCTTATCTCCTGTTCGTGTTTTGTGCCAGAATATGCTCCGCTTCTTCCAGCAGATTCTGGGCGTCGGTATTGTGTGGTTCCACTGTCAAAATGTCCCGGAGTAACTGTCCGGCCTGGACGATCTGTTGATCTTTCATATAGAGCGTTGCCAGGCAGAACATCACCGAAATATCCCCCGGGTGCATCTTTAGATATGTGTTCAAATAATCGATGACCCTACCGAAAGACCCCATCTGGCAGGACACCTGAAACAATCCCAGCAGTGCTGTCATATTATCAGTATCAATATCCAGACACCGGAGATACAAATCAAACGCCTCCTGCATTTGCCCTTTTTGCTGCTGGATCATAGCCTGTCCCGCATACGCCCGACTGCTGCACGGGTCCAATCGCAGCGCGACACGAAACGCAATATCCGCATCTTCCAGCTTGCCCTGCTGCAATGCAATGACACCCGTGCCCACATACGGACCGGCCTCGTCGGGTTCCAGCAGTGCCGCCTGCTCGTAACAATCGCGGGCCTGGTCGTATTCGCCCAGTTGCGTATGGCAATCGCCCAGTTCCTGAACGATCTCGAAATGCTGCTGCCAGCCATTATCCGGCAACTTTGTTTGAGTCAATTTGTCCATTCAATCATCTCCTGCTCAGTCGCTGTTTCGCATTCGGAACAATAATCATCTGAAGTTGTTTTATCTCCCTGTATGGGTGATATATCCTTATCTAAGATCGCTTTGGCTTGTCGGTACAAACGAATGGCATCCAACCAATTTTCCTTTTTGCGATACAGACGCGCCTCGATCATCAACCGTGCCGCTGTTGGATGGGTTTGGTTCAGGTCTCGTATAATTGTTTCCGCATCGTGCAGATGACCGGCCTGAAATAGCGCATTGGCACGAAGGGTCCGCATCCACAAAACATTGTCATGCCGTTCGGCCATCATTTGATACACATCAGCGGCGTCAGACCATCGGCCCTGCCGCTGTAATTGCCCCGCCGCGGTCAGAAAATTGTCAAACTGGAAAGGATAATCCTTAAAATCGGGCTTTCGTGTCGTCATGTCTGCGGCCAATGCGGACTCACGAATAGAACAGCCCGGGTACTCCTGCCGAATACGAATCAAGTCTTTCCTGCGAAAAACCGCACCCCAGCGATTCGGATCGGTCTCGATAATTTCATAGGCCACATTTGTCTCGTTATTTTGAATGAGCGGATATAATGACCGTTCTAAAAATGAAACCTCGTCCTGTGCCACCGGCAGCCCCGCCGGAACGAGAGCCAGATAATCACCTTCGGACGATGCCAGAACCGCATCCATTTTCTGTTCATTCGTCGCCGTTTCCGAAACAGGTACTTTGACTATATTTGGCACAATTGTTTTGAGTTTATCAAGTTCCAATGGAGGCAACGGAACATAGACCTGGCAGGGATAATGCCCATGCGTCCAGAGATCGGCAAGGGACTTTGTCAGGACTTCGTCACAACAGTCATGCAGAACAACCACAGACAAATCCCCCACACAGGGCCAGGGTTTCGGCGGCCGCGTGCTGCGGATCGTCAGTAAATTGTGAAGGTACTTTCCAGTATCTTTCCGCTGCTGAACAGAAATTCGGTCAGACTCACCCACCGCCGCATAATACTCCCCTGTGACGGATGGGATATGCAAAAAATCCGTGTAAAAACAAAGTCGGCGCGTTAGATCCCAATCAATCAGAACCCTTAAATTCTCATTATACGGCCCGGCCTGATCCAGTAAATCCCGGCGGTGCATCAAACTGACATGCAGCACATGATTAAACTGAAACGACAGCATCCGGTCAAAATCTCGACTGATCTCCACATTTTTGGCTAAAATCTGCCGACGACCTCCGGACAACGGACGATAGTGAACCTTGTACAAGTCCGAATACGCCAGACCGTACTCAGGATGTTCTTCCAGTGCCTGGGTAAGTGTTGAAATATGGTTTGGATACCACCGGTCGTCATCATCAAGATAGCAAATATACTTGCCTTTTGCCCGATTCAATGCTTCGTTCAGTGAAGCGGCCTTACCGCGATTTTCGTCACGGTCGATTAGGCAAATTCGCGAATCATCGTAATTTCGCATCACCGAAGCAATCGGCTGGCCCCCATCACGAATGATGATTAGTTCAAATTGCGAATAGCTTTGGGCCAGTATACTGTCAATGGCGGTGGACAAGCTTTCCGCCCGATTGTAGGTCGGCAGCAGTACAGTAACCAAAGGATTCGTTTTTTTTGTACGGTTCTTCCGCATGAATATCAGATTACACACTTCCTGAGACACTTGCTTCTATGTTGTCCCGCAAAAAGAGGTGTCCGGCTCTAATTGTTTGACTGGAATTCGCACGGGCCGACTGGGTGGCTCTGCCATTTCAAGCGGCATTGCCCGGTCTGGCGGTGGCGAAACGGTATTCATCTCCATCGATGGCGATTGCTGCGGCATCTGACATTCCAGCTCACAGATGACACGATGCACAGTCATCGCAAGCCCTTTTTGGTCGAAACGATCCTGTGCCATCCGGCGAGACCGTTTAGCGTCACCGTGGTCATTCTGAATCAGAGAGCAGAAATCCTCTGCCAAATCAAAAATGAATTCGCTGTCGAACATTTCTTCTGCGGCGGCAAATCGATGCACAACCGGCGTCAAACCGCAGGCCGTTCCGGCCCAGACACCGCCCAAGGCACTGGCATCGATGGCTGTGGAAACGATATAATGTTTATCTTTAAGCCATAGGGTCAGATTTTTTACGGGGCCATCCAAAAAGACAACATTCTCCAATTCCATGGCCTCGATCATCTGAATCATATACCGCTCCAAGGTGGCATCTTCAAAATCGCCTGCCAGATAGAGCCGATAGTCTGCATCAAGATAATGCAGTTTCTGGAAACACTGCAACAGAAACATCGGATTGGCTCGTGCGTTCCACGGACCGACAGCAGCGATCCGCTTGCCCTGTTGTTTGTCATAAAACGGCAGTGTTTCCGGATCCGGCACAGCATCGGCCCCAACCACAGTCAGCGAAGCCGTCTGTTGCCTTAGAT
>QNBU01000173.1 GCA_003644215.1 Planctomycetota bacterium | reverse complement strand
TCCGTATCCTCGCTGGGCGGCCATTGGCGGGACACTGTAAGTTCGGCCTGCGACTGAAATATCTGGGCCTGCCTTTGGACAAATCCCCAAGGGGTTTGAACCGCCTGACCGTTTATGGCTTTGACCTCGTCGCCGGGATATAATCCGGTTAGCTTATAAATATCTTCAACGAGCTGTGGGTCTCGTTGGATTCTTGGCTCAATGGTTAATGTCATCGCGGGAGAAATCCCGGTCTTTCGCAAACTCGAGGGGTCGCCGGTCCGTTTTTCGGCGATGATTTTAATATCCTCTTCGGTCCCATCCGGGAGCTGTTTTACAAAAGAGATCGGCTCTCCCGGTTCGGACAGGGCTGGCGCCAGAATGATGGATTCGAAATCGACAAACCGCTCACCATTGACCGCTACGATCTTATCGCCCTCTTTCAAGCCCGCATCATAGGCCGGTGAATTAGGAACCACCCGCCCAACCACCGCCGGTTTCAGGTCGATGCCGTTCATAAACAAAACCATGAAAATAATGATCGCACCAACAGCGTTAAAGACAACGCCGGCGGCGACTGTAGCGATTCGCACGCCAATCGGACGATTCGCATAGGCACGCGGGTCGCTGCTTTCATCCGCGGCGCCGGTATCGGACTGGCCCAGCATTCTGACAAAGCCGCCAATCGGCAAAAGAGCGATTTGGTATTCGGTTTCATTATCACCTTCTTCGACAACCTGTTCTTCGCCGATCTTCGGTAGTAAACGAATCTTCCAGCCCTTTTTGAGTTTGCGGATACCCAGAACCACCGGACCCATTCCAATCGAAAAGGCCTCGACCTTAATCCCGCCGAGTTTAGCGACGATAAAGTGACCAAACTCATGAATCATGATAATCCCGCCAAAGCCCAGCATCACCGCCAGAATCCGAAGGGCCGTGGAGGGGTTTTTAATACCCCACGCGACTGCCACAGCAGCAATGACCAACGAAAGGATCAATTGTTTATTATTATTTTGTGCTTCCTGTGGCTGGGATGAATCCTGTTGGGCTTGCTCGTTCTGCTCTGTCATGAAAATCCTCTAAAATTATCAAGTGTAAAATTTTAGTTAACGATGGTTGTATTACGGTCCAGTCGCTCGGCGACTTCCCGCCAGGCCCAGGCGTCAATCTGCAACAACTCTTCAAGCGTCAAGTGCTCCTGGACGGTATGGGCCTGCAAACAATGGTCGATCAGTTCGACAATCTGACCAAAACGAATTCGGCCGGCTAAAAACGCCGCCACGGCGGCTTCATTAGCCGCATTAAAGACAACCGGCGCCGAGCCGGATGTCGCGGCAACCTCAAAGCCCAATGCCAACGCTCGAAATTGATTTAAATCCGGTGTATGGAAATTCAACTGGCCTAATTTATGAAGCTGAAGGCCCTTTGAAATGCCCGCTCGCCGCTGGGGATAGGTCAGGGCATACTGAATCGGAACTTTCATATCCGGCGTACCCAGTTGGGCAATCACAGAACCGTCAATAAACTCAACCATTGAATGCACGATTGATTCGGGATGGATCAGTACATCGATTTTGTCGGATGGAAGGTCGAACAGCCAAACTGCCTCGATGACCTCCAGCGCCTTGTTCATCATCGTTGCCGAATCGATCGTAATCTTCGGCCCCATATCCCATGTTGGATGGGCAAGCGCTTGTTCAATTGTCGCATTATTCATCTCTTCAAGCGTGGCATTTCTAAACGGCCCGCCGGAAGCGGTTAAAACGACCTTTCGTACCTCCTGCGGCCTGCCCGCCTGCATCGCCTGAAAGACGGCGGAGTGTTCACTGTCAATCGGCAGCAATGTCGCCCCACTTTTTCGGGCGGCGGAAGTCAGCAATTCACCGGCAATGACCAGCGGCTCCTTGTTGGCAATAGCCACCGTCTTGCCAGCCTGTGCCGCCGCCAACGCCGCCGGAAGCCCCGCCGCACCGACCACCGCACAAACAATAATATCCGCTTCCTCCAGAGAGGCCAATTCAACCAAGCTGCCCGGCCCGGATAAAACCGTACCCGAAAAACCGCCAAACGGCTTCGACGAATCAGTGGCTGATTGTTCATCGGTAACAGCCGCATAGCGGGGGGTAAACTTTTTGACCTGTTCGGCCAGAAGGTCCAGATTGCGATGAGCACTCATCGCGACAACCTCGTATTCCGAACTCAGCGCATCAATAACCGCCAGCGCATTGCACCCGATGGAACCGGTCGAACCTAAAATGACTACTTTTTTCTTCATAAGCTGGTGGGAGTATCCCAGAAAAAGGGGTAAAGGTCAAGAAAACCTATTTCCCTAAAGCGGATTTTGACACAGAAAAGACTATTTCGACGATATTTTATCGGAAATGCGAATAACCCGTTAATAGTAGTAAGTCAGCGAGATATTGACTTTCCAGTTGTTCTTCGTATTTTTGACCTTTTCGAAGCTTAATACTTCGCATTTCAGCTCCGGCCAGCGGAGCAGCATCGCAGAAAGAAACTGTGCGAGTTTCTCAGTGTCAATGGTTTTGATCACGATGGTCGCCGAACGAGTTTGTCTTCCGGCTCGCTTGGTCCGGCCCCGAACGGTTAAATTGTAATTTGAGTCAGAAATTGAAAAAATCCGGGCAAATTCGTTAATCGTTTTGGTGAAGTCAAAGTCTTCCGGCTTTGCTTTCTCGTCAACTTTGTACGCCAACCGTTTCGGCTGTAATGTGGCGAGTTGTTTTATCTGCTTGGCAACGGATTCGAAATCTGATTGCTCTTTCTCCCAGGCGTCAGTCGAGCTTGGAAAAAACACAAAAACAGCCAGTATCGCCCACAAGCCCGCCAGAACCGGCGCCGCTATGTAGTAAACATTTGGATTTTTAGGATCTATCTTCATCGTTTCATCTCGCTTTTCTTCGGTTCAAGAGTGATGTCAAAAATGTCGCGACGATCCGGCCCGGCCGTAAGTCGTTCGGATCCCAATGAGATTCGCGGGTGCTTTTTGATTTCATTGAAAAATGCCATTGTTCCGGAACGGCTGTTCGTATCCCCTTTGACCTTCATTGAGCGTTCGGTAATCGTGATCTGCTGAACTCTGACATCCACCTTTTTCGGTGTCTTTGTGAGTGCCTCAAAGAAAAAAGTCAGTTTCGCCGGCACGGATTTATCTCCGCCAGGCCCGATTCCCTCTTCGGCCTGTTTGGCCCGTTTGTATTCTCTCCTCAATCCAGAACTGACCGACATACCTCGAGGCGGCTTTTTGCCAAATGTTATGGCTTTATATTCGGTGAGTGCTTTTTTATTTAATGCACGGGTATAACCCCTCATCCGAAAAGTCTTGAGCTGAAAGAAAATCGCCAGGGAAACTAAAAGGATGGTTAAGGAAATCCCGATCAGTCGCAAACTGCTCTGGACAACCTTCCGCCGTCCCTGATAGGGCATAAAATCCCTTCGGAAATCTGTTTTATGGCCGCGGGTTCGACCCGCCAGCGCCGCGCCGTAAGCAATCATCAATTCATGGGATGCTATATCCTCATCATCGACCAACGCCGCGACAAGCATTTTTTCAGGTGCGGCGGTCTGAACCTCTAAGCCGGTTCGCTGGGCCAGCAGATCGGCGTCCACAGTGTCCAGGTTGCCCATCAAAACGACCGTTGTCATCGGCTGAGCAGGATCAGATGCACCCTTTGCAAGCATTATTTCGCGTGAAAGAATCCCGGTTACATCCTGTCCTTTTCCAATCAGAAACGAACGCCCCGCCGGAGCAAAATCCGCTTGAGAC
>QNBU01000172.1 GCA_003644215.1 Planctomycetota bacterium | reverse complement strand
GATCACGCTCATCAATCAGGAAACCGGCGACGAAGAGGAGATTGAACTGCTGAACCCGGACTTTGTTAATCATGTGGGAGTCGATGACCGCATTGTCGAATTTGAACCGCCCCGCAAACCAGACGATGAAGCAACCGGATTTCCGTCCTGTAGCAACCCGGCAGAGTATTATAAAAAGCTTGGCGATCTGATCTCTGCGGTCAAATCCAAACCCCGCATCGCCCTGCTGGCCTCGGAAAATATTCAATCGCTGCCGGTGAGTGTCGCTGTCAATATCGCGATTGGTTTGGCCCAGCAAAAACAGAAGGTGCTGATGGTCGATACGGACACGACGCGGAGTGCGCTGGCACAGGTCTTTGAGCTTGACCCGAAATTAATGCAGAAAAAGATACTATCCAGTTGTCTTAAAAACCTCTCGGCGTGCAGCGTTCCCGTAGGAAAAATCGAGCTACTTTTACAAAAGGAAAAAATTCTGGATTGCTTTGACACGCTTTTGATTTATGCCCCGGACACCAACATAAAGACAAGCCCGAACCACGATATCTTTTTCTTCGGTGATGTTACAGACACAAAAGAAATGGCCGCCGCCGGAAACCGTGTCCATCGGATTCCCGATATTCAATCGATCCTGAAATGAACCAAGAACCAAGAATGAACACTAATAACCGCAAGAGTCGCAAAATAAAGACAAATGAAAAATCTGTGGAAATTACCGTTCGTTTTGAATAATTCAAAACCCCTCCGGCCTGACGGCCACCTCCCCTTAGCAGGGGAGGAGCTTTTGGAATCGGTATCCAAGAAAATAAAAAAACACTACAGCATTACAGCATTCCGATGCCGGCGAATTGCTGCTGGATCATCGAGAGCATTTTTTCCAACCGGGCGAATCGTGCGACCATCCTTGCTTCGACTCCCTCCAGGCGGCGTTCCTCTCCTTCGATTCGGTCTTCAATCGAATTAATCCGGTCCTCAAGACTGTCGATGGAGATGGGTACTCGACCGGTGCCTGAATGCAGCAGATCATCGACTTGCTCATAAAGATTGCCAGCAAATCCCTGGCGGATGTTGACCATCACATCCATCGTCCGGCCCGTCTGGCTCGTATCGACCGCTAATTGCAAATCAAATTCGGGATGCACCGGCTTATAGTTGGAGTCCACCTCATCGTTACCATAGATGTAGTTTCCATCAATCGTGGCACTGCGTGCATCGGCCCAGTCCTCGTCGGCCTCCTTGATGAGTGCTGAGGTAATCGCACCGCTGCCGTCAACGGTTACCCGAACATCGAACTCTCCCGCGTTGGTATATCGGCTGGCACCATAAAACTTAACGAACGCCGAATCCACGCCGCTCGTCGAACCGGTCTTCTTGGCGCCCATTAAAGACAGCACACCCAGATAATCATCCACGACGGCTTCATCAAACTCATTCTCATCCAATTCCAGCATCCCGTCAGCACCCACACTCAATCCGATATCCCGCGGGTTGAGAAAGGTGTCCGAAGCGGTAAAGCCCACAGCGTTTACAATCAGCGGCGTTCGCAGCAGAGAACGGATACTGGTTAGCGTATATTCCGATGACAAAATTCCAGCCGTATTCGTATCTTCGTCATAGGTCGTCTTCTCATCGATATACATCACAACCGTATTGTACGCCTCGATCATCGAGTTCATTTTTTCTTTGAGTTGTTCGGTATTGCGGGTCAGGTTGATCTCAATCTTGTCGTAAGTTCCGGGATTGTCCAGATCTTCTGTGGCTCCGTGCAGGTTCAGCGTTACGCCTGCAATGACATCATCGACCGTATTCGTACTACGGCTGATCCATTCATCTGCTCCCGCCGGATAATCATCCACTTTGAATAATGAATCCTGAGCGGATTGTGTTTCACTGAACGATGCCGCGGCCAGCGATGCAATATCCGCCGTAACGGCCCCGCCGGTAGTGGATTGATTGAATGCCAAACTGGCTGTCTGCGAGCCGGTTTCAAAATCCAAAGCAAGCGTCATCGAACTGGCTCCAGCGGTTGTGTCGGTAATCTTAAACTGGCCGTCCTCAAATGTTACTTTGACCGTATCGCCGTAGGCGGTTTCGATCTCGCTGATTAAATCTTCAAGTGTTGAATGTTGATTGATCGTAAAGACCGTATTTACGGCGGTGCCGTCATGTTGGGCGCCGCTGATCGTAACCTGTGTGATATCAGCAAAATCGATGCTCTGTCCGGAAAAGTCATCCAACTCAGAGATTTTTGTGGTACTGCCGGAATTTTCAGCAGCCGTTTGCAGTGTTGAAGCAGCCGTGTGGACCTCGGCGCTACTGGTATCGACGGTAATCTGATAGTCCGATCCGCTGTTGCGGCCGCTGAGTACCAGATGATAAACGCCGCCCGCCCCGTCGTCATACTTTAAGATGCTGGCCGTAACGCCCGGATTTTCGGGGTCGTTATTGATCAACGATGCGAGGTCTTCCAAGGTGGTGTCGGCGGTCGCCTGAATCGTCATCTGCTCATTATCGTACGAGAAAAGAAATGTTCCTTCGCCAACATACGATGTCGCGTATTTGTAGCCACCGTGTATCCAACGATCCGCTGTCGCCAATTGTTTGATCTGGACGGTATGGCTTCCTTCATAAGCATTTGAGTTCACCGAAACCGTTAAGGTGTCCTCATCATTGCTGCCAGCCTGAAACGACCGAAGTTGAGTGGCGTCGGCTAAGTCCTTTAGTGACGATTTGTAGGTAAACAGCTTGCTTTGAAGCTCTGTAACCGCTGTTTTCTTTTCCTCGAATTTAGTCACATTGCTTGTATAAGCAGCCAGACGACGGCGTTCGACAGCCATCAACTGATCGATCAATGCCTTTGTGTCGATTCCGGTTGACAACCCCGGTAGTTGTAGTGAACTCATTTTTGACCTCTAAATTTATTTTGGCTCATCAGATAACACCTTATCTCTATTATCGTCAGCTTTTATGAAGGAAAAACCTAAAATATTAGAAATTAATTATTCTCACTCCCCGAAAAATTAAATCCTGCTTGCGAGGATGCTTGAGATGTTTTTGCCGAACAAATCCCTTCGATCAATTTTGTCAGCTTTTCTTTAAGTTCAATGTGTCCATTCAGTGTACTATCGGACAATAGGCCTTGGTACATGCACAGGGCCTTTTCGGATCGGCCGTGGCAGAGATACTGCTTCGCCAGCGCCAACTTTTCTTGCAGGTCAGATGAAGAATTCGTCACTTGTTCCCGCGGCGGCATAATATCCGCCTCAGGTGTCCTGTTTTGAGACGCTTCCGTAATAAAATGGCGTATATTAGCCCTGCGATCCGCCGCATTGGTAACTGCGTTTTGTGCCTCCAAGTATTGTGATGAGAATATCCGGGCATTTTGACTCTGGAAGAGTTGGATCTCTTTTTGGATGTTGGCTGCGGCCTGTTGGTCATCACCGACGGCATAATAGGCAAGACCCCGTGTGAAATTCAGATTGCGATATGATTGACCTCCGCCGGAAACTATCTGGTCCAGATAATTGAGTGTTATCAAAGCCGAAATATACTGTTCGGATGAAAACTGCGATAAACCTCGATTGATGAGTCCCTGAATCATGGCGTCATTGGCCGGGGCAGATTCCCATTGGTCAAACAGATGTCCGAAGTTCGGGATGAAATCGGTACAAGTGCATTCTCTGATTCTTTGAGCTACGACCATCGACGGGTTTGTTTTAGCTTCGTTTAGAATTTGCTGAAGTTTTTGCAGATAATACCGTTCTAATCGATGCCGGCGACT
>QNBU01000171.1 GCA_003644215.1 Planctomycetota bacterium | reverse complement strand
TGATAATCGCCAGCATATCCGCACTGCGATAGGTGTTCACCAGTCCCGGCGGTGCATAGTCAGCGGTGATCGGCGGAGCATCGACGAACTGAATATGAACATCCTCGTACTGAGCCATTCCGGGAGCGGGTTTGTCGGTTGTAAACGGGTAGTCAGCGACATGAACATGAGCGTGCGTCAATGCCGCAAGGATAGCGCTCTTGCCAGCGTTAGGCATCCCCACCAGCGCCACCTGTCCGGCTCCGCTTTTGGGAATGTGGAAAACATCGATATGACTGCCGCCGCCGCTCTTTTTGCCGCCGCCTTCAATCGCCGCTTTGAGTTTGCTGCGTCGTTTCTTCAGATCGGCTTGCAGGTGTTCGGTCCCCTTGTGCTTAGGGATTTCCCGCAGCATCTCCTCCAGTGCCGCCAGCCGCTGGTCATCCGTTCCGGCAAGCTTATACTGCTGCTCGGCTTTTTTATACTGCTGTGTCAGATTCGCAGGCATAACCGTCTCCGGCGAATAAAAGGTTAACCACGGATTTCACGGATTGACACGGATTTTTTAATAATTATTTTAATCCGCGAAAATCTGTGCAATCCGTGGTTTATTTTTTGCAACTTACTCGGCCACTAATTCAGCGACCATATCGCCGACTTCGCTGGTGGTGTAGCCCATTTGCTTGGCGGCCAGCGATTTGATCTTGTTGGCCGTAACAAAACGAACTGCTTCGTCGATCTTGGCGGCGGCCTTTTCTTCGCCCAGTGTTTCGAGCATCATCTGCATCGCGCAAATCGCGGCCAGCGGATTGATCACACCCATGTCGGTGTACTTCGGCGCAGACCCACCAATCGGCTCAAACATACTGACGCCTTCGGGGTTGATGTTGCCGCCGGCAGCGATACCCATGCCACCCTGTGTCATCGCACCCAGATCGGTGATGATATCGCCGAACAGGTTGCCGGTTACCAGCACATCGAACCACTCCGGACTCTTGACCATCCACATACAGGTTGCGTCCACATGGTAATAGTCCCGGCGGATATCCGGATAATCCTTTTCGCCCATTTCGTGGAACGCCCGTTCCCACAGGTCGTACACAAAGGTCAGCACATTGGTCTTGCCAACTAAGCCCAGCGTATTCTCTTCGCCAACGCCACGGGCCTTCTTGCCGTGCTTGCGAGCATATTCAAAGGCATACTTCAACGCGCGATCCACCTGAAAACGGGTATAGACAGCGGTCTGCGTGGCCACTTCGTGTGGCGTGTTCGCCATCATCAACCCGCCGGAACCGGTATAGATGTCGCCGGAGTTTTCACGGACGACAACATAGTCGATTTCCTTGGGGCCTTTGTCTTTGATGGGAGTTTCTACGCCGGGGAACAATCGTACCGGACGCAGATTAATGTATTGATCCAACTTAAACCGCATTTCCAGCAGCAGCCCTTTTTCAAGGATACCGGGTTTGACATCCGGGTGGCCGATGGCGCCCAGCAGAATCGCGTCCTGCTTCTTCAGTTCGTCAATAGCGCCGACCGGCAGGATTTCGCCGGTTTTCATATACCGTTCGCCACCGAAATCATACGGTGTCTGCTCGACCTTGAACCCAAACTTCGCCGCGGCCACTTCCATAACCTTAACCGCCTCAACGGTTACTTCCGGGCCGGTTCCGTCGCCGCCCATGACGCCAATCTTGTAACTTTTCATTTCGATACAACCTTTCTATTATCCATACTATTTTTCTTGTTTTAATCCGTGTAATCCACGAAATCTGCGGTTTCATTTATTTTTGTTTCTTAATATGGTCCAGAAGACCGCCATCATTGACGATTTCTAACGCAAAGTCCGGCAGGGGCGTAAACTCGATCTTTGTTCCCTGCGTCTTATTGTCAATGATGCCGGCTTTGTAATCGACTTCCAATTCATCGCCATCGTTGATCTTCTCCAGTGCGCCATGAAGCTCAATCGGGTAGAATCCACAGTTAATACAGTTACGATAGAAGATTCGCGCGAATGAATGCGCGATCACCGCACCGATATTAGCACCCTGAATCGCCCACACCGCATGCTCACGCGACGAACCGCAGCCAAAGTCATCGCCGCAGACAATCACATCGCCCGGCTGACACTTAGCCATAAAGCCCGTATCTAAATCCTCCATACAATGCGACGCCAATTCGGTGACATCGTCGGTGTTCAGATACCGAGCCGGAATAATCTCATCCGTATTGACGTGGTCCCGTTTATAAACATGTGCTTTTGCCATCTTCATTTCCCTTTTTTAAACCACGGATTTCGCGGATTTTCACAGATTCAATTTAATCATGAAGACCAGGAAGATTAAATAAAGATCAGTTCTTCATTTCCTTCATGTACTTCATGGTTATAAATATTTTCTTGGGTCAGTCAATTTGCCTTCAACGGCACTTGCCGCCGCCGTTGCCGGGCTGGCGAGATAGACCCCGCTCTTTGGGCTTCCCATTCGGCCCACGAAATTACGGTTGGTGGTGCTGACGCATTTTTCGCCTGCGGCGAGGATGCCCATAAACCCACCCAGACACGCACCGCAGGTTGGGGCGCTGACCACACATCCGGCGTCATAGAAAATCTCCGCCAGGCCCTCATCGATCGCCTGCTTCCAGATTCGAGGCGTTGTCGGCACAATAATCGTCCGAATGGCAACCTCTTTACCCTTAATGATTCCGGCGGCGATTCGGAAATCTTCAATGCGTCCATTTGTACAACTTCCGATGTAACACTGGTCCATCGCCTCGCCCGCACACTCGCTGATCGGCTTGCCGCCACTGGGCAAACTCGGAAACGCCACCATCGGCTCCAATGTTGAGCAGTCAATTGTATCTTCGTGGACATACACTGCGTCGGCATCCGATTCAAATACGGTATAATCGGTCTTGCCCTTGAGCCGACCGTCCAGATAACGCTTGGTCGTTTCATCGAATCCGATGATTCCATTCTTGCCACCGGCCTCAATCGCCATATTTGTAATCGTCATCCGTGCCGCCATCGACATTTCTTTCAACGCCGGGCCAACAAATTCCATCGCCTTGTACAGTGCCCCATCGGTACCAATCCGGCGGATCACCTCAAGAATCACATCCTTGCTGTACACGCCCTTGCCCAGCGAGCCGTTCAACACAAACTTCATCGATTCGGGAACCTTAAACCACAGCACCCCCGTCGCGATGGCCGCCGCCAGATCGGTCGAACCGATCCCCGTCGAAAACGCCCCAAACGCACCATAGGTACAGGTATGCGAATCGCCGCCAACAATGACCTCGCCGGGACGAATGTGTCCCTGCTCCGGCAGCAACGCGTGACACACACCCGCACGGCCGACTTTATAATAATACGGCAGCTTTTTCTCTTTGGCCCAGGTATCCAGCCGTTTATGCAGCTCGGCACTTTTAATATCCTTGGCCGGCTGAAAATGGTCGGGCGTAACTACAATCTTTTCCGGGTCGAAGACTTTATCAATGCCCTTTTCTTTCAGCATCGAAATCGCCGGCGGTGTCGTAACATCATGACACATAACCATATCTACTTGCGCATTAATCAGCTCACCGGCAGCGACACAATCCTTACCCGCCGCCCTCGCCAAAATCTTTTCCGTTATCGTCATTGACATTTGCTAATACTCCGTATTAAAAAACTCTAAATTCTAACTGAACTTTTGCAAAAATGCTTAAAACAGCGCAAAACAACAGCGAGACCTGCAAATTTTACATTTTGAGGTTTCGCAAAAACATTGGCTACAACCCTGCAACGCCAGGGGCGGAACGCTG
>QNBU01000170.1 GCA_003644215.1 Planctomycetota bacterium | reverse complement strand
CGCCACAGCGAATCAACATGGATCGTTTCTTCACAGAGCTGCTGCATCCACATGCGATTGGCACGCTTCCACCAACCGCCGCTGTGTTCGGGTTGGCGATGCCCCTCTGATTTTAACGCCGCTCGTATCCGGTTTTTGACCTGCCCGACTTTTTGAACGATCTTTTGGCGATGCAGAATCGTCTGCCGCCACTGGCGAATCTCTTTGGAGGGCATATATACCGTCGGCAATTCGCCAATACTCAGCAAAACCGCCATTTTACGGGCGTCAATCCGGTCGTTCTTCTTGGCCGTGCGGTAAATCCACGTCATTTTCGTGGGATTGACCACATGCAGCGAATCCACATCCTCCAGCAGTTGATCATACAGAAATCCCGCCTGACCGCTGATCTCAAACGCGGCGTGGATCCGATAACCGCCTTGGCGTTCCTGCCGAAAATAACGACGCATCGACTCGACATCAGGCCCGAAGGTCGCCGATGATTCTGACTGTCCCGGCACAATCGTATAGCCAACTGTTTTCTTGCAATCCATGTCTAATCCGATATACTTGTCCATTAGGAGCCTCCTGTAAATAAAGGTTAATGTGGCGTTTCGACGACCACGATTAAAAACTGGGGCGTTCATACGACCCCGTAGTATAACCCATACCGGAGGCTCCGGTTACATAGCTTATCCGCGAAATCCGTGGTTCCCAAAAGCGATGAATATTGCCGTTGACAAGTTGAGTTTAGCTTACGATGGACACTCGTTGTTTGAGGATGTCTCTTTCGAGGTGCATTCGGGGCAGAAATACTGCATCACCGGCCCATCCGGTTGCGGCAAGAGTTCTCTGCTGCGGGCGATGCTGGGATTCGTCCAACCGCGGCAGGGCGGCATCACCATCGATGGCCAACCGGTCAACGACAAGACCGTCTGGCAGCTAAGGCAAAAAATCGCCTATGTTACACAGGAGCCGGACTTGGGGTCGCAAACTGTCCTGGAGCGTATCCGCCAGCCCTTTGGTTATAAAGCCAACGCCCATCTTCAATGGCAAATGGCTGCGGTTGAAGCGTATTTTGAACAGTTCAAGCTGTCCCGCAAACTTTTGTCCAAACAAACCACAGACTTATCCGGCGGCGAAAAGCAGCGAATTGCGATCATCATCGCCTTGCTTCTGGATCGTCCGCTGCTGCTTCTGGATGAGCCGACCTCTTCGCTTGACAAAGAAAGCAAACAGATTCTCAAGGTGGTTCTTGGCGGCTTGCAAAAAACCGTTCTGTTCATTTCGCATGAAGAAACCCTGACCGATATCGCCGATGCAACATTCAAACTCCACTCTGCGGGAGGATGCCGGGTATGAATGAAGCACCGATCCATCTTTGGGGCCTTGTCGCTGGCTATGGTTTATTGATCATTCCGCTGGCGGTACTCTTATGGACGCGGACGCCGCTGGTCGGGAAAATGCTGATCGGCGTGGTTCGTATGACCGTTCAACTCCTTCTGGTTGGCTTTTACCTTCAGATCGTTTTTGATCTGAACCTCTCCTGGCTCAACGGTGTATGGGTGTTGGTGATGATCGGCGTTGCGGACATTTCCATTATTCGCGGCGCGGGTCTGCGAATCCGAAAACTGGCACTGCCGCTGTTTCTATCACTGCTGGTTGGCATCATGATACCGCTATTATTTTTCCTTGCCGTTATCCTCCGGCAGTCCTGTTTACTGGAGGCCCGGTTTGTCATTCCGATTGCCGGGATGATTCTCGGCAACTGCCTGCGGGCGAATATCATCGGGATACGCCGGTTCTATCAATCGATCCGGCAGGGCGAAAAGCCGTTCTGTCAGCAGCTTGCCGATGGAGCGTCGTTGGCTGAGGCGACAAAGGCCCATTTGCAAAATGCCATGCAGGAGGCATTGGCCCCAACGCTGGCCACGATGGCGACGATTGGGGTTGTTTCATTGCCGGGGATGATGACCGGCGTGATTCTCGGCGGGGCGGACCCGATGACGGCGATTCGATATCAAATTGCCATTATGATCGCGATTTTCACGGGAACCAGTATCACCATTCTGCTGGGGATTTTATCGACCCGGCGGGCCGGCTTTGATGATTTTGGGATGCTAAAAAAGGATGTTTTCAAGTCCTGACAGGATTCCGGGGGCGGCGCACAAAAAAGGGCATCCAAGACGCCCTTGAGAGTTCAAAATAGTAAAAAAAACCGGTGGGTTTATGAATTGCCGCCTGTGGTGGCGGGGTGTTCTTTGTCTTCTTTTTCTTTTTGAATCGCCAGATAGATCTCTTTGCGATGGACGGTGATACTCCGCGGGGCGTTAATGCCCAGACGGACCTTGTCGCCGCGAACATCCACGATGGTGATCTCCACATCATCGCCGATCATAATCGATTCATCCTTTTGTCTGCTTAGAACCAGCATGGCTCACTCCCTGATATAGTCCGTTACTTTGTCGGTTTTCGGCCTCGGTACGATCCTTCGGCCCTAAAACCAATGTCCCATAATCTTTATACGGTTTTGAAATATATAAGAGCGGAAAAATATAATTTTACTACTCTTGGCCCGCATCATCTTGGCAAAAATAATTTCGACCATTTAGGGTATTACGAGTAATGAAATCTTTGAAAAGAGTTGATTATTTCAGCAATATGCTCATGGCGTGTTCGTAACTCCTTTTATGAAAAGGTGATACAGGCGATAGGTTCATCAAACAGAAAGCCCGTCTAAAGCAAATATTGAAATATTATCGGATCATTCGGGATGTTCGGCGTGCTGTTTCAGGTAAATTGAAATCCAGTATCCCGTCATTGCGCCAAGGATTGCAAAGGGAGCAAACTGGACAGGGAGAATCGCGTAGATGGAGTTTGGAAAAAAATCGATCGGCCAGATATTGACCATATGCGCCAGCGTATCAGAGCCGACAAATCTTGAGAATAGTCCGATGTAGATCGCCGCCGCACCTATTACGACAGGAATAAAATGGGTGTCCAACAGGTGTTTGGCCGCAAACCCGGCGATACCGACGGCTACAAATACGCCGAAAGCGATTTGCCGATTGCCGGGATGTCCTACGACGAAACCCAGATTTTCGTCGAGTTGCCGGATATCCTGAGCGAAAATACCAATAGTGAAATACACGATCGCCGCCGCGGCGACTGCGGCGATACCGCAATTGGTCCAGTAATTTGGATTCTTTTCGATTTTCGGCGGTTGTTTGCTGTCAGTGGGTTTCTTGCCGATCAGCTTTGCGGTTAGATACGAACCCAAATAGCCCGCCGCACAAATACCCAGCCAAAACAGCAGTTCCCATCGCAGGAGTCCGTACAGGGCGTTTCGCTGGTCGAATGTCGGGTTTGTTAATAACAATTGACGAAGGCCGCCACTGGTGATGGCCAATGTAGCCACTCCGGCCGGTGCGGCAAAAGGCCCCAACGCCCGGCCCAGCGGATGACAGACCAGCGTGCCAACAACGCCCGCCGCAAAGCCCAAACCGAGCAGGATTGCTGCGCCGGCAATGGATATTTCGCCCGTAAACAGCGATATCGCCCCCAGCGGGTCATCGGGTCGAACCAGCGGATAGCCGATTGCCGCGATGATCAGCGCACCGACCGACATCGTGGCCAGAATGCGCACCCGCAACAGCCAGTCCACATTGAACAGGCCCAATCCAAAATAAATCAGCACCACCGCCGCAATAACGCGAAGCGCGATTGGATACAACCATTCCATACACAAGTCCTTTCGTTAATGGCGGCTAAGATACCACACCCGATCCGGAAATGCAATCTATTATGCT
>QNBU01000169.1 GCA_003644215.1 Planctomycetota bacterium | reverse complement strand
TACCAAAAAAGGGCGAAAGGACTTAGGCCCGGCCAGCAGCAATACGAAAAAGTATTTTCTGCGAGCATGTAAGCAGTTTTGCGGATGGATGGCAAAAGAAGGGCGGGCATCGGGTAATCCGCTGATGCACCTGAGCCGAACCGCTGAGGTTGAAAACCCAAGGCGGGCATTATCGGTTGCGGAAATGGAAGAATTGCTGGCCTATACAAAAACGGCCCCGGATCGGTTTGGTATATCCGGGCCGGAGCGTGCTTTGATTTATCGTTTTGCCGTTGAAACAGCATTAAGGGCCAATGAAATTCGCACCCTGACCCGTCGCAGCTTTGATTTTGAGGACCGAACGGTTACGGTGGCCGCCAAGAATACCAAGAACCGTAAAAAGGCGACCTTGCCGCTTAGAGTGTCCACTGCCGAGCGGATAGTCCATCACCTGTCCGGCAAAATGCCGACCGCTGCCGCTTTCAGAGTCCCCACAGGCAATACCGCCAAGATGATCCAGAAAGATTTAACGGAAGCACAGGCGGCATGGATTGAGGCCGCAAAGGATCATCCAGACGAACACCGCCGCCGGGCCGAGTCTGATTTTATGGAAATCAAAACCGCAGAGGGCAAGATTGACTTTCACAGTTTGCGACATACTATGCCGACCCTGCTTTGTGCGCTGGGTGTTCACCCGAAGGTTATTCAGACGATTATGCGGCATAGCACGATTGCGATGAGCATGGAGATTTATACGCATGCCCAGGAAGAACAAATTCGGGAGGCGATTGACGGCTTGCCGGAGTTTGAGAAACAGACCCGCATTAAAACGGGTACGGATGATGCGGTTGCGGATGTAATCGGCACTCAAAAAGTACACGGGATTATCACGGTCAACACCGCAAAACACAACATTTATCCGCCGAAATCAGCACAAGCGATAAATGCAACAGAGAAGAACAGAAGCGGTTCATTGATACATGAAATCTGCGAAAACGAACGAGAAACAGCGGTATTGACATCGAAACAATGCTCTGATATGATACCGCTTAACAAAGTCCCCGTAGCTCAATTGGATAGAGTGTTGGCCTCCGAAGCCGAAGGTTACAGGTTCGACTCCTGTCGGGGATAGTCAAGTAAGCTTTTTCCTGTTAAGGAGTTATCCTTCACAGGCTCTTCGTTTGAAGTGCCCGAAAAGGGGGCGCGTGCCAAGTGCGTGACAAAATCAAGATTCAAGGATGTCTTGCTGACGGTCCTTGCCAGCAAATACCGGAGGCCGTGTTCTTTTATATCAGCGACTCACGAGCCTCACAAGTGCTTGTCGACATTCTTGGCATCGACTACTGTGGTATCTCGTTTGCGATTATTTCTCTGCGAACAAGAAATTTATCAAGTTGAGCAAAGCCCTGGTCCAATACTGCTGGGCTCATCTGATTCGTGACATCAAGTTCTTGTTGACGCTTGGCCACAAAACGCTCAAACGATGGGCTGAAGCGTTGTTGAAAGTTTTGCGAAAAATCTTCGAGTTATGGAAAACATGTCACCGCTGCCATCAGGGGCATTATAAAAAGGCCATCGAGAAGCTGAAGAAAGCATTTCTACGAAAGGTTCGCCGCCCGCCGAGTCATAATGAGGCCGTCAATATCAAAAAGCGATTTATTGACGGCGTTGACAAATGTTACTTTTTATTTTTGGAGCGAGAAGGTGTCAGCCCAACGAATAATCTCAGTGAGCAGGCGATACGATTTGTTGTGATCGACAGACGCATCACACAGGACACACGCAGTTGGGTTGGTATGCGCTGGTGCGAACGAGCGTGGACCGTTGTTGCCACCTGTGCCAAGCATAAACGCAGCGTTTACAAATTCTTCATGGACACTCTAAACGCCACCTACGCGGGAACTGAATACCCCAAACTCATCCCCACAAAACTGTGAATGCTTAACAAATTCTACAAAGATATTATCCAGTTCTGGAACCCGGGTGATGTATTTGGCAGCGATGAACATCTTCTTGAGCCAGGCGAAAAAGAGGCTCGTAATCCACGAATTGCCGCAGCGTTTCGACGCTTAGCTCTATGCGAACAGGCAGGTACCGGTATAAGAATGATGAAAAGTCAATGGCAAGAGCTTGGCCACCCTGAACCCGAGCTTACGAATGACCGTTCGCACAAGGCATTTGAGTTCCGGCTCGGACTCGCTATCGCCGCCATGCCGGCATCAATCCGTGATCAAGCCGGGACTAAGTTGGGACTAAGTCAGGACCAAGTCAAAGTACTCTCTAGTTGCTTGCGGGAGCAGAACTTAGTTGAAATCATGGGAATAGTGGGTAGAAAAAATCGGACCAAGTTTAGGGACCAAGTGCTTAATCCTTTATTGAAACTTGGATTTATCGCGATGACCATCCCTGATAAGCCCCGCAGCAGCAAGCAAAAATACAAGCTGACCGATAAAGGCAGGCAGATTATAAAAGATCTAAGCGAAACTGATGAGAATTAATAATTGTCGAGGTTGCGATAAAAATCAGAAAAAACTTTTAAGTACAATATAAGGGCTCTATCGACATTGTCCATAAAAAAATATCGGCAATATATCGGCAAACTAAAGGTTTTGACATTGACTTATGCGTTTTGATGTTTTACAATTAAGGAGTTAGGAAACATTAGAATTAAGGATAATGATGTCGAAAAAGATGACTCCATGGAAGCCCGTTTATACAATAAGTCCTGCTATTGCTCAGGGGCTTATGGAAATCGAAGCTGCCAAAGCAGTGGTTGATCACACGCCTCTTTCTCCGGCCATCGAAGCAGAGCTTCGATATAAAGCACGCATACGGTCCACCCATTATTCCACCCGCATTGAAGGCAACCGCCTGACTCTTAAACAAGCGCAAAATGTTATCGAAGACAAAAAGAAGGGCAAGCGTTTGCAGCAGCGTGATGTTATGGAGGTACGAAACTACTGGGATGCTTTGCTCAAAGTTGAGGATTTAGCAGGCAAAGAAGTGGCTTTTAGCGAAGATTTAATCCGACAAATTCATGGAATTGTTGAAAAGGGGTCAAGGTCTAAACCGACCCAATATCGTGACGGTCAAAATGTGATCCGGGACTCTCAATCAGGTGGGATCGTCTATATGCCGCCTGAAGCCAAAGATGTGCCATCCCTTATAAAAGCAATGGTTCGCTGGGTAAAAAAGGCAGAAAAAGAGAATATACCGGTCCCCATCATTGCAGCGATGGCGCACTATCAATTTGTTACAATTCACCCTTATTATGATGGCAATGGGCGAACCGCGAGGCTTTTGGCTACATTCATTCTACAGAGAGATGGTTATGGACTGCATGGCTTTTTTTCAATGGAGGAGCATCATGCCCGTGATCTGGCGGGATATTATAATTCGTTGGTGGTTCACCAGCACCATAACTATTATTTTGGTCGTGCGGAGGCAGATTTGACGGTCTGGGTTGAATACTTCATTGCGTTATTAGCTCATGTATTTGTGCAAGCTAAAGATGATGCCGTTAATCTAAGCAAAACGGGCATTCCCTTGGAACACAAGAAACTGCGGAAACTTGACCGCAGAGCACGGATTATTTTATCGTTGTTTTCCAAAAAAGACAGCATTACCACAAATGACGCAGCAAAGGCATTAGGACTTTCCAGCCGAATGATGCGTATTTTAATGAAGCAGTGGGTAGAAGATGGCTGGCTTGTTCTTTTGGATACATCTAATCGTTCGCGAGCATATGGTTTATCGGCAAGTTATCGGCAGTTTGTCGGAAACTAATCGGCAATGGTATTGAATGAGGATTCACTTAGCAGGTCTTTAAT
>QNBU01000168.1 GCA_003644215.1 Planctomycetota bacterium | reverse complement strand
GTATCGACCAATACCGAAATCGGTTCAGCTACGCCGATGGCGTAAGATAATTGCACTTCACACGCATCAGCCAGTCCCGCCGCGACAAGATTCTTGGCGATATAACGAGCCATATAGCTGGCGCTGCGATCGACCTTGGATGGGTCTTTCCCGCTAAACGCCCCGCCGCCGTGACTGCCGCGTCCGCCGTAGGTATCAACGATGATCTTCCGCCCGGTCAGTCCGCAGTCGCCTTTTGGCCCCCCGACGATAAACTTACCCGTCGGGTTGATATGAACAATCAGCTTCTTATCGACGAGCCGCTTGGGCAGTACCGGCAGGATGACCTTTTCGAGAATTTCTTTCTTAATCGTGGCATATTTCACATCGGCCGTATGTTGCGTCGAGACGACAACCGTGTGAATCCGCTTGGGCTTGCCATTATCATTGTACTCGACAGTAACCTGGCTTTTGCCGTCCGGCCGCAGCCAGGGCAATTTGCCGCCTTGTCGCACTTTGGACAGTTGATCAGTCAGTTTATGCGCCAAAAAGATCGGCATCGGCATCAGTGCCGGCGTTTCGCGGCACGCAAATCCGAACATCAACCCCTGGTCTCCAGCGCCTTGTTCACGGTGAAGCCCCGCCCCCTCGGAAACACCTTGGGAAATGTCCGGGCTTTGCTCGTCGAGTGAGGTTACAACCGCACAATTTTCATAGTCAAAACCGATGTCCGGGTCCGTATAGCCGATGTCTTTAATGGTCTTGCGAACCACGCCCGGAATATCGACATAGGCGCTGGTCGTAACCTCTCCGGCAACCATCGCCAATCCCGTCGTTACCAGTGTTTCACAGGCAACCCGGCTGTTAGGGTCCTGAGCCAGCATTGCGTCCAGGACGGCGTCGGATATCTGATCGGCCACTTTGTCGGGATGCCCCATTGTAACCGATTCGCTGGTAAACAGATGACCTCTGCCGTTGAAGCGTGTTTTCATTGAAGCTGTCTTTGCCATTTTGCTCTCCTATGTAATCGCCAATAAGATTCACTCACTGAAAACACGGAGTATAACGGCATAGAAATGTAAATCAAGCACGAATCACCTGTGGTCGGATAACTTATTTGGCTTCGTTTAGATGCCAGTCGAAGTCAATAAATCGGATGCGAATTTCTCCCTCTTCAAGATGGCGGACATCCTCTTCGGGTAGGTAAGACGCGATGAAGTTAAGCCAGACGCGATCTTCGTCCTTTCGGTGGCGAAACTTTTTGATCGTCGCCAAATCGGACCCTAAGAAGGTGTTTTTGTGTATCTGAAAGATGTTCGACAGGAAAATGGCATTATCGTCTTTGTCCCATCGAATTCCCTTCTCGGTGGCGAGATATTTTTTGACTTGGTCGTTCAGTTGTTCATCGAGACGGTCGGCTCTGTAGGGTTCATTGCGAAGGGTCGCGCCGCCTACGGTGGCATTGGAGAGTGCAAAGCAGAGTCGCGGGTCTTTACAGCGTTTCAATAGAAAATCCTGCTCAATCTCCTGTAGCGTGTATTCGGCCCGCTGTATTTTATGAAATGCTTTGGTCCAGGCCCCGGTGATCTGCATGATGCTGTTGTCCGGGTAGATGATCATATACCATTTTGGCTGAATCGGATAATGTCTGAGAATGAGTTCGATGGTACAAAAATTGTAGGTATTGATCCAGAACGCGACCCGTTCATCTCTGGAAAGATTCATCACAATGGCGGGGCTGAGTTTTTTTAATTCGCGTTTGGCGGTGATGATGTCCAGGCGTTTTCGCTTGAGCGTACTGTACTTAACCAGTCCCTCTTCGCTAATCAGCTCCGGCGTAAAAATGCGATCATAGGCCTCATTGATTGAAATATAGGTGGAAATTTTCAACTCAAAGATGTCGCTATTCTGCTCGGGCGCATCATTGGCCTCGGGCGCATTGGGTTCTGTTGATTCGGGTGGTTTTTTGCGGGCTGTCGTTTCTTCTGCGACGGCGTTGGCTGGACGCAAAGAGGAAATGCCCACAAGCAAGGCCCATAGGCCAAACACGAGAAAGGGTGTTTTTATTCGGTCAAAACGGTTCATTTTCATAATTCCGGTTTTCATTGTAGGAACTCGCAAAGAAGAATATATCAAAAGGAATAAAAATGACGAAACTTCCACAAGAACATACTCATTTTATACCAGAACAGTTCGCCATATCGAGCTAATTCTTTTATCTAAAGGCCCATATATTTTTCGGCAAGAATGCTTTCCGGCTTAACGGCGGATCATAAAAGGGCTGAAATCTAAAAAATCCCCGTTTATTTTAGTATTTTCCTTGATTAGCCGGCTGTTTTTTGCTAATTTCTCTACCCTTTGTGGAGGTGTAGCTCAGTTGGTAGAGCAACGGCTTTTTAAGACATTCAAAAAGCCTAATTTTTTCACAACTATTGTATTTTTCAGCACTTAGCAAATGGTAAATGTCACATATTATGGTAGATATTGCATCTTTTGGTTGTAGTATGGTTGTAGTTTTTGCCAGCATTTTCTTGAACGAATTCAAATCAAATTGGTCAGTAACTGGTACAATCTTCGACATTTTTGTTTTGAGTTTACAGTAGCAATCCGGGTAGAAAATAGTGGCGTATTTTGCTAAGCTTACCTTGCAATTCGTCCCAATGTGTTTTATGATTGTCTTGAGTTATTTAGAATCTTGGACACAGATGAGGAGTATCGCTTATGAAAATTGCATGGATAAACCGTTCGATAGAAGGTGAATTTGCTCGGGTTTGTAAGGAATATCCGGTGGTAACCATCACAGGCCCAAGGCAATCGGGCAAGACATCTTTGGCTAAACACCATTGCGATGGATATGCCTATGCGAATCTTGAATCACCTGAAATTCGTAAATTGGCTCAAAGTGATCCCAAGGCGTTTTTTAGTGCCTATCCAGCACCGGTCATTATTGATGAAGTTCAGCGTGTGCCGGAGCTGCTTTCTTATATCCAGGTTTTCGCCGATGCGACCGAGAAACGAGGGCAATATATCCTCACCGGAAGCCATCAATTAGATCTTGCCACAGCGGTTAGTCAATCGTTGGCCGGCAGGACCGCTCTGCTTCGGTTGCTGCCGTTATCTCTGGCAGAACTTAAAGATGCTGGCGTGGAAAATTCTCGTGATGACATTTTATTCAAGGGTTTTATGCCCCGGCTGTATCATGAGGACATTCGTCCAGGTACGCTTTACTCGGAATATTTCCAGAACTACATTGAACGAGACCTTCGCAGGTTAGCTTCTATTCGTAACTTGCTTTTGTTTGAGAAATTCTTGCGTGTTCTGGCAGGTCGTGTCGGACAGGTTATTAACATCAGTTCGCTATCAGGTGATGTGGGTGTTTCTCGTGCGACGCTAAATGAGTGGTTAGCTGTTCTGGAGGCGTCGTTTATTATCTTTCGCTTGCCGCCATGGTTTGAAAATACCAATAAGCGAGCCATTAAGACACCGAAGCTGTACTTTACCGAACCGGGACTTGCTGCCTGGCTGCTGGAGATTGAAACGCCTCAGCAGGTATCACGCGACCCGCTGATGGGAAATCTTTTTGAGAATATGGTGGTTGCTGAAGTACTCAAGGCCCGTCTCAATGCCGGCCAAATGCCAAACCTATATTTTTATCGAGACAGCAAGGGCAATGAGGTCGATTTGGTGTTGCGACAACATCGCCGATTGAAACCTGTGGAAATTAAAGCCGCAATGACTTTTTCACCCGAAATGACCAGAGGACTGAAGCATTTCCACGGGCAATTTTCTGATACACTGCCTGGAGCGGTGGTCTATGCCGGTGATGTGGAAACGCAATCG
>QNBU01000167.1 GCA_003644215.1 Planctomycetota bacterium | reverse complement strand
TTTTCGGTGTTTTTGCCCTTAACTTTGAATGCGTCCGTGTCGCTCTTTTTAATCTTTTTTTGCATAGCGGCAACATCCAGCGCCTCAACAGCCACTCCGGCTTCACCAGACTTGTACGCCGCCTTGATCTTGCGTGCGTCCTGTCGCACACCTTCGCGGGTCATCCCGCCGGGGCCTTGCATCTGTATCAGCACTTTGATCGGTTCGGCGGAAAGATTTTCGACGGCGACATCACACGATAGATCGTAGCTGTCGGCCTCGATACGATAGGTCTTAATGACTCGGAGTATCGTATCTTTCCCCTCTGTGATATTTGCATCGGCCAGCTGGGCCTCAAAACGAACTTCATCCGGAGTGTCGGTTTCAACGAGCTTCCAGCTAAGCTTGTTCAGTGGAAACGCTCGGCTGTCGAATTGCTCCGCCGCAGCTGGCGCCACCTTTAAGGCAGTGTTGGCTAATGAGTAAATGTTTTGAGACGAACCCAGCGGGGTCAGCAATGCCAGCGGTGCGGGGGCTTGGGTATTGCGATCCTTGAACTCATTGAGCATCAGCGTTTTAACCGCCGCCCCTTTGCTGGTTAGCTCGACCTGAAATTTGTATTTGTCCCGGTCGTCGAATCGTTCGATCTCGTCATAGGCCCTGCCCAGCGTAACCGTTTGCTCGGCGGTGTTTGCGGCTGAAAGCTGCGGGTAGATTACGGGAGCTGTCGTGATGACTTCCGCGACTGGTTCTATCTCTGTTTCTGGGATGACTTCGGTTTCGTCGAGTTCGGCGGTCAGCGGAACGACTTTGCCGAGCAGTTGCTTTGCCTGCTGCGGGTGGTTCATAGCCGAATGAATAATCATCCCACCGCACAATAAAAGAAATACTGATAAAACCGCAATCCCTGCTGTTTTTATTTTCATTGAATTCATACCCTTAAAAAAGAAACCGCGGATTTCGCGGATTTTTACTGATTTTATTTAGCCCACAGATTATTTTATTACTGTTTATTCTGGCCTTTCAGGCCGTTATCGCCCGTCGGCGAGGCGGTCGCCTTCAAAGTTGTCCAGCTCCGGAACCTCATAAATCTTTGCGGCGGCGGCTTTGAAGTCATAATCAAGCCGCACGAAGTTCACATTATTGTCTTCAATATACACATAACTGGCCCGATTGTCCCGATCACGCGGCTGGCCAACCGAGCCGACATTAATAAGGGCCTTTTCATCTGGGATGATGGGATACGCACCGCCCAGCTCGTCCGGCGAATAAAAATCCGGATCTTCGAGAAAAACACCTGGCAAGTGCGTATGTCCGACAAAGCAGATATGCTTGACCCGCTCAAACAACGCAGTCATCTTGCCAGTGGTGGTGTAAACATCATCGGGAAAGACATATTCATTGATGGGCCGCCGCGGTGAGGCGTGAACGAAATCAAGTATCGCATTGACACCGGTCATCTTGGTCTCCATGGCCCACCGCATTTTCTGATTGCCCAGATAACGCCATCGCTGGTCGCTTTTTTTCCGGTCCGGCTCTTCCTCCAGCATTTTACGGGTCCAGTAGGCCGCCGCTTCGGCGCCGGAATTAAAATTGGTCGGCTCGAACATTGCCGCGTAGTCGTGGTTGCCCTGCACGCAGTTCTTGGTCTTTTTGATTACTAAGTCCAGGCATTCCAAAGGGTTGGCCGCGTATCCCACAACATCACCGAGGCAGTAAATCGTCTTAATGCCTCTTTTTTCAATGTCATCCAGGACCGTCGTCAAGGCCTCTAAATTTGAATGAATGTCGCTGATAATCGCAAACATAATAGTTTACCTGTAAATACAGAAGAAAATTTAAACCGTGAGAAAGCTATAGAAATGTCGTATATAGCACAAATGCTCCCCATATTCCACAGAAAAACGAGAACCCTAAAAAGGATGCCGGCTACCCTCAATCGGTCTCGACCTTAGCATACTGATTTAGACTCTTATGGTGCTGTGGCCGGGACTTCCGACGAGCCAGCCGACGCCACTTCATCAATCGTGGCTTGTTCTGAGAAGTGTTGAAGCAAAATGGCGTTTCGGTCGAAGGTTTCGTCCAGCCGGTCGCGAAGACCGTCGTTTTGGGAAACAGCTTTATCAAGGCGATCTTGGAGCCGGGTGTTTTCGTCCTTATAGGGTTTTAATTTCAACTCTATTTTCGTATTGAGTTCCTCAACCCTGGCCAATGCCTCCACCCTGTCGGATTCAGCTTTGGCCAGCTCCGTTGACGACGCTTCCAGTTTATCGGACATATTTTCGTACCCGTAATGATAGAACAGGCCAACGGCGGTTCCGGCCAACAAGGCGACGAAAAGAAGAAGGACGCTCACAAAACAAGATAGTTGCCAGTGACGACGCGACTTTTCAGAGCATCTCTCATTTTCACGGAGTGTTTTCATGTATTCTTCGAAGATATTGATGCTTTGCAAGGCCCCGCCACTTTCCGACTTCGTGTCATGTCCGACTCTGTCATTGTCGCTAATCGCTGTTTTTAGGGGCACTGAGGCGTTGACATACTTCTTTCCAAGTCGTTCAACGGTGTCAAGGCGTCCAAGTTCGATCCAGCGGTACACTGTTCGGGGCGTAACACACTCTTGTTTGGCAAAATCGTCAACGGTCATCAGTAAGTCCTGCTCGACGACTTCTACTTCATTAATAGGGTCATCCATGATCTACACCTTTCAAATTATGTCATTGTCTGTCTGTAATTATCGGACAAAACCGACGGCGGGCTTGAAACTTTGGGTAGATTAAATGCAGATTTCCCACTTTTTTGTCGCGACTTCGAGCAGGTCGAAAACCTTTTTGATGGCAATGACGCCTTGGCTTACAACGGGGCGGGTCTCTTTTTCATAGCTGTTTGCAGACAATCCATGCCGGCGGGGGTTATGTTGTGTTTATGGCGGTACTTCGCAACCGCTCCCGCAGCGATGGGACCGGCCACCGCCGGGCAGATCAATTCCAGTCCTTCGGCGTTGAGCCAGCTGCCTCGCAGGACAGTAAAGTTCATCATCATAAACGACATCTTCTCGACATCGCCGGCGTCCAGATGGTCAATCTCAAAGGGCAACACTCCGCGCATCGAATCAAAGGCCCGCGGGCCGTACAAACCGAGCATCGCTGTCTTATTCGTAACATTCGCTACCGCAACCCCCTCTGCGGCGGCGGATTCGACCCATTGGCAAAGCGACTCGGTCTGACCTGGTTGTGTCAGTAATGTGTAACCGCCGTTTAACCTGAAAATGCGGCACAGGGCATCATCGTCATAGCCAACCGGCTTTGCCCAGACCCAGCTATCGGGCCTGATTTTCCCGTTTTCAGTACTGAAAAGGTTGTTAATTGTTTCTTTTGCCGACTTACCGCTAATCTGTATCCGCCCGAAACTGCACAGATCGACCACCGCGCAGCTCTCGGACAAGGATTTGGATTCTAAGCCGGTATCACCGAAATCTGCCGGCAGAGACCACCCATCAAAGACACCGAAGTTGGCGTCGAGTTTTTCGTGGACAACATTAAAAGGACTTTTATGCATCAATCTTAACCTCAACCATTTATGAATGATAATTTGAAGCGAGGAATTTCAACAACCTGAACTTTGGATAATAATCTCTGTTTTTGAACCAATATCAAGGTTCTTATGTTTTGGCGTCCTCGGCCCAAAATGGGTTCGTTTGGTAATTTTCCATTTTTGAGCTAAAAACAGCATTATTATTTCCTACTATTTAAGTATAACGGGTCGCTTCTATCCCGTTATTATTTGGCCGAGCCAAAAAACCCCATCTTATCCAAAGTTCAGGTTTAACAGAAAAAGAGAATTGCGCCAACATCCTCTAATAAACGG
>QNBU01000166.1 GCA_003644215.1 Planctomycetota bacterium | reverse complement strand
GTGTCCCACTGGAAAACGACAGTAAAAAAACTGGAGGCTTTGGGTATCGATGTTAATAGAATTCCGTCATGTATACCACGGGAGATATAGCCATGTCGCGCTGTAGTAATAAACATCGTAAAAATCTTTCATCCAGCTGTTTGCATAGCCCAAGGTTACCATGGCTTCAACTTTTTCTGCGATGACGGTATCCTGACAATAGGCCCTGAATTTGGCGGACGGCATTTCGAGAATAGAGGGAAACTGGATTTCAGAGGCCGGCGGATTCACGGCATCGCCGAAGCCAATATCAATTTGCATGAATTCTCCGGTTCTTCCGATTCTGAATTCAAGCTTGATTCTGATTCCATCATAGTTGTTTTCTTCCCGGATCACTTCGCCTTTAACCGTTTCAGGCAAAAAGACAATCCCATCCTGGATATCTGATTCGACGGTACAGATCTGGCGAAAGATACGCTCCAGTTCAGCGATGTCCGGATCTCCAAACCGCAGCAGATCCAGATCCCGTGTGGGTCGGTATGTGCTGTCTGTCCAGATGCGGAATAACTGTGCACCCTTGAGGACGAATTGCGATGCATATTGAGACAGACTGAATCGGTACACAAAGCGTTCTATCGCATAATTGGTAATGGTTAGACCACGATCTTCTTTTCGGGCCTCAGAGTAATTCTTCAGCCGTTGCAGAATAGACGCTGTGATGTTCTTCTTTTCGGTTTGACTCATGACGAAATCAGACTTTCCAGATAAGGACGCATAATATTACTGACGCGACATATCTTTGCGTACTCCCAGAGTTCATCCATCGTAAAAAGGTTTTCTCTCCAGCCTTCCCGCAGGGCCTCCAGGGCGACATCAAGGCCAATCTTATTGCGGTATTTAAAGCAGTCCGCTACGGTTTTAGCGGGGCAATAAACTTTAACATTGTTTGCAGTTTTGGTTTGAACCCCGGCGGTAAACGCTTTCCCTGAGAACCATATATATTTTATCTGGGTTGTTGAGTTGATTTGAGATATCGAAGCCTTTTGCTCTACCGCAATCCAGACTTCAAATGGAGCTTGAGTGGTGAAGCCGTGAAGACGAAGTGCGGAAAGCAGGCAGATGACACCTCGGGGAATTTGATTGGAAACTTCGGCGATGCTCTGTGTTGCTGAGAAGGCATGGTCAGGAAGGGTATAGAGCCCTCGCGTGATTCTTTCAACGACCCCTTTTTCCTTCAGCTTTCTCAGATATTCTTTGGATATTCCAAGTGTGAGGATTTCCCGGGTTTTTAGCATCCCCTTTTTTGAGAGCTCACGAACCAGATTGTCTACTTTTGTATTCTTCATACTATTCCCGTAGTGGTCTAAGTCTCGGTATTTATACATAAATACCGCGAGAAAGTCAACTGTCATATCGGCCTCAATAGCCAAAAACTTAAGTAAAACGACATTATTAGCCAAAAAAGACATGTTGAACTAAAAATTCTCAACAAGTAAGGGCGATGTCGAGGGATGAACGGCTGCCAAGATCAGAAAAACTGAGGTGCTAAACACTTTCGGCACCTACCTCCGAGTATTCAATCATAATTCAAGAGTCTGAAGAATATTTCGCTTGTTTTTGTAATTTTTTCGGCGAATGCTTTTAAACTGATGCCGTGGACATCGGCTAAGCATTGAGCGGTGTGGGGCAGCAGGGCCGGTTCGTTGGGGCGGGCGTTGCGAACCGGGTGGGGGGAGATGTAGGGGCAATCGGTTTCGATCATCAGCCGATCTAACGGGATCATTTTGGCGACCTCTCTAAGCGCCTCGCTTCGTTTGAAAGTAACGGTTCCGGTAAAAGATATGTAGTAGCCGCGGTCGAGGACGAGTTGTGTTTGTTCTTTGTCGCCGCCGTAGCAGTGGATGACGACATTTTTCAGCTTGCCGGTGTATTCGGCTAAAATGTTCATCGTGTCATCAAAGGCGTCGCGGGTGTGGACGATGACCGGTTTTCCCAGTGCGGCGGCAATCTCCAGATGCTGCCGAAAGAGCCGGTGCTGGTTTTCGGCGACCACATTATTATAATGGTAATCCAGCCCGCACTCACCGACGGCAACGATCTTGGTGTGACCAAACTGCTCTTTGAGCAACGCCATATCCGCATCGGTAATCTCATTGGCATAATGCGGATGATAGCCAAGGGCAGCCCACATCTTGTCATAGCCATCGACGAGCGACAAAACTTTTTCGTTCTGCTCTTTATCCGTGCCAATGGTGATCCATCGCGTTACGCCCGCCTCGATACTGCGAGCCAGAACGGCGTCAACCTGATTCTCCAAATCCTCAAATGTCAAATGTGCATGGGTATCAATTAGTTTCATTTCAGCATTCTATCTTATATTGCGTCTGCAAGAAAGCCCTAATCCAGTGATGCGAAATCGGCAGAGACAGTGTCGGCGTAGGAGAGGCCTTTTTCGGTTAAGCGGCAGTGGGCTGAGTCGCATATTAGCAGGCCGCTAAAACAATACTCTTTGACCACATTCCAAAACAGGCCAAAGAATTCAAAACCGGTTTGTTTTTCATACTCCAGCATATCAATTCCGTCCGTCATCCGCAGGCCGAGTACCGCTGTTTCGCAAGCGATCTGTTCCGGCGCGGGGGTATGCTCTTCGCTATATGCAAATTGGCGATTTTCTATTTTTTCAATATACGCGGGCGTATCCGCGATATTGGTGGTGCGTTTGCCCCTGTACCAACCGGACGCAGACGGGCCGATACCAACAACAGGTTGATTTTTCCAGTAGCGGATATTATGCTGACACTGGAAACCCGGCTTGGCGAAATTGGAGATTTCATACTGTGCAAAGCCAGCATCTTTGAGCAACACCCTCGCCGCCTCGTGCATTTTCCGCTCAGCCGCTTCGTCGATCATGGCCAATTTGCCTGCTTTAGCCGCGCGTCCAAATGGTGTGCCTTTTTCAATGGTTAAGCTGTAGGCGGAGATGTGCTGAACCTCCAACGCCGCAGCACACTCTAACGAAAACTGCCAATCAGCAAGGGTTGATTCGGGGATACCAAAGATCAAATCCAGGCCGATATTTTCAAAACCGGCCTCTTTGCCCATCCGCACCGCCTCGGCGATCTGTTTTGGTGAGTGAATCCGTCCAAGTGTCTTTAATTCATTCGTGTTAAACGACTGCGCCCCGATTGAAAGCCGGCTGACTCCCAGCGTGCGCAATTGCTTCAGCGTTTTCTCATCCGCCTGAGCGGGGTTGCACTCGATGGTAAACTCCGCCGCATCCTTATATTGACTCACAAGCGAAACGATAATTTCGAGCAATAATTGCTCCGGCAAGCAGGTGGGCGAACCACCGCCGATGTAAAGGGTTTCCAGCGGGTCGGTTATCGCGTATCGCTCCAGTTCCATAAAGAGCGCGTCAGCCAATTGCTCTGGCTTATGTTGGTCGATGGGCTCTGAGTAGAATGCACAATATGGACACTTCTTTTGGCAATAGGGGATATGAATATAGAGGCCCAAGTTGGAATGACTATTTTCTTTAACCATCAGCACCCTGCTATTCAACCCCTGGCAACTGGGGCTTTTGTGTACATTAACAAGCTAAAGCTTGAACTCTTACTGCTTGCTTTGAATTTCATCTGTCGTTTTCTGCGTTCGCTTGGCCGTAACGACTTTGCGCCAGAACCAGCGGGCCGGTCCGCTAAGAGCGAAGCTGCTGGATGTGAGTACCAAGGCCAGCGGCAGCCCGCACAGAATGATAATGCCCACCACAAAGACGGTAAAGTACAGGTAATTGAGCGGCTTGCGACCCCTGAACCATTGATTGAACAGATGCGGGTAGCGAATGCGGCTGACCATCAGGAACCCGCAGCCCATTGTGGCGAACGGCAGAATGTACAG
>QNBU01000165.1 GCA_003644215.1 Planctomycetota bacterium | reverse complement strand
TTCCGGCGATTAAAAACCCTTTAAGTCCCTGATCCCCGCCCGGTAAAATTCGGCCAAAGCATCCAAAAATATCGGATTTCGTGCCTGCTGCCGGTGTTTTTTTATGCCAGACCCATCGTTTCGGGCCGATCAAACAAGATGTTCATATTCTGGACGGCCTGACCAGAAGAGCCTTTAATAAGGTTATCAATCGCCGAAAATACGACCACTTTGCCCTTTGCAATGGCCGGGAAGATATGGCAGTAGTTCGTCTTGGCCACATTTTTAACAGCCGGCGGTTTTGAAACAACCTGCACAAACGGCTCATTTTTATAAAAATCACGATATAAGGTGATTAGCTGCTCGGGGGCTATATCCTGTGTTGGGTCCGAATAGGTGCTGGAAACAATCCCCCGGTCAAACGGCCCGACATGCGGCTGAAACAGCAATTCGACCGGTTTTCCGGCGACCGCCGAAGCGACCTGTTCCATCTCCGGCATGTGCCGATGGGCGCCCACACCGTAGGGGTAGATATTTTCATTCATATACGGAAAGTGAAACAGCGGCGAGGGGTTCTTGCCGCCGCCGGAAACGCCTGTAACCGAACTGACAACAATGCCGCTGGATTTAATCAAACCCTCTTTCAGCACCGGTGCCAAAGCCAGGGCCGCACCGGTCGGATAACAGCCGGGGTTGGCGACGAGATCAGCGTCTTTTATCTCATCCCGGAACAATTCCGGCAGACCATAAGCCGCCTTGGCCAGATTGTCCTTATCCGTGTGCGGCTGATAATACTTCTCATAGACAGCCACATCTTTAATCCGGTAGTCAGCACTGAAATCGATGACCTTAACGCCGGTAGCCAGCAGTTTCGGCACAAACCCCATCGAGACCTTGTGCGGCAGACAACACAGAGCGACATCGGCTTTCGAGGCCAACACATCCAAATCCAGCGGCTCGATCATCATATCCAGCCGTCCGGCGAGTTGGCCGAAAGTATCCGCCACATGGCCGCATTCCTCTGGAAGAGCGGTCAGATAAGTTACCTCCGCCTGCGGATGTCGCAGGATAATCTCGATGGACTCAACGCCCGTATAGCCGCTGGCTCCGATGATTGCAACGCGTATCATAATATATAACCCTTAAATAAAAAATCCGTGATACCCCCCTGAACTTTGGATAAAAACACTCTTTTTGAACCAATATCAAGGTTCTTATGTTTCTGTGTTCTTGGCTCAAAATGGGTTCGTTTGGTAATTTTCGGTTTTTGAGCCAAAAACAGCGTTATCGCTTCCTGCTATTTGGGTATAATAGGTCATTTTCTGTCTTCGGCACTTTGACAATCCTAAAACCCCATCTTAACCAAAGTTCAGGTTATCCATAAAAAAAAGCCGCCCATTTGTCGGCGGCTTTATTGTAGTTAATAATCTCGAAAAAAGCAAATTAACGCTTCGAGAACTGGAAGCTCTTGCGGGCGCCGGGTTTACCGGGTTTCTTGCGTTCGACCATACGGCTGTCACGCGTCAGGTATCCGCCATCACGAAGTGCCTGCATCAGACTGGGGTCATACGCCTTCAGCGCCCGAGCAATGCCCAGCATGGTCGCTCCGGCCTGACCGGTGGTACCGCCGCCTTTAACATTGACAAACACATCAAGATTGCCGACCGTATCGGTGGCTTTCAGCGGAGCCGAAATCGCATTGCGATCCTTTTCCTGGCTGAAGTACTCATGCACTTGCTGTTTATTGATCAGCAGTTGGCCGTTACCGGGTTTGACGCGGACGCGGGCGACACTGCTTTTACGGCGGCCGGTTCCCCAGATGAACCCACCCATGTCCGGTGTAGCGGGTTTGAGGGCTGCGACGGAAGCAGCGTCGGTTACGGCAACAACACCCGGATCAATCAGAGGGCTTTCGTTCTGTATTTCGATCATATTCTTTCCGTATTCAGGTTACAGTTCCATTTTTTGTGGCTGCTGAGCGGCATGGTCGTGTTCGGGGCCGCTGTAAACTTTCAGCTTTTTATACATATGAGCGCCCAGCGTGTTTTTGGGCAACATCCGTTTGACCGCCATCTCAACGACGCGCTCAGGGTGTCGTTCGATCATTTGCTTGTAAGGGATGATCTTCTGGCCGCCCGGATAGCCACTGTATCGCTGGTATTCCTTGATTTCGGCCTTATTGCCGGTCAGCCGGACTTTGTCGGCATTGACGACAATCACAAAGTCGCCGGTATCGACATGGGGGGTGTAAGTCGGCTTATCTTTACCCATCAGGGCAACAGCAACCTTAACGGCCAAACGGCCCAGAACGGCCCCGTCGGCGTCAACTACACGCCAGTTTCGCTGGACAGTCTCTTTTTTCGCTAAAAAACTCTTCATAATTATACAATGCTCCTACGGTTCCATTGAAAGCGGGTCATTATAATGGGTCAGAGGGATCTGTCAACCGCAATTTTTGTAAAATTTTTCTCATCTCAATTTAGTGCGGAAATCCTTAATACCGAGAACAAACCCCGTTTGGGCCATATTTTTCTTGTATTGAGGAAAAAATGGGCTATAATGTTACCCTATCTAAAACGAGAGAGCATCTACTCAGGAGATCGCCGTGGAGGTCAATCTGGTATTCATCAAAAAGGACGGCACGACACAATCATTTTCTTTGCCCAGTGCGGTTACATTCATCGGGCGTCGTCAGGATTGTGATATGTGCATCCCGCTGTCGGTTGTATCTCGCCGACACTGCGAGATTTACATCGAATACAACAAAGTGTCCGTTCGAGACCTCAAAAGCCGAAACGGTACCTTTGTCAATGGGGAATCCATCGAAGATACCCAGCTCAAAGCCGGCGACGCCCTCACAATCGGCCAAGTCAAGTTTATCGTCCAGATCGACGGCATACCCGACAATTTTGACAAATACCTGCCGTCAGAGGATGAACCCGCAACCCAGGGGCCAACCGCCGCATCGCAGGACGAAACGCAGGAAGCGGATTTTGAAGACATCATAAAAGAGTTATCCAATGGTAATGCCGAAGAAAATAAGACGATGGACATCGAAAACCCTTTCAAGGGTGGTTTTCTGGGCGATGATGACTTTGACCTCGACTCGGACTTAACATAGTCGCATTATATCGTTGCCTCCGTCGCTTTGATGCGGTTATAGTAGCCCCTATGTACGATGACTTAAAAGATAAATCCTACGGCGAACTACTCGAAATCGTCGCTTCACATCAGCACAAGCCCCTTTGTGCGCAGTACTTATTCACATTTATTCATCAAAAAGACGCCACAGAGATCGACGCCGTTACCCCCCTGCCAAAAGCGTTTCGTCGGCAATTGACCAGCGAGGGCTTCGTTATTTCCTCCATCAACCCGCTTGGCCAACACAACGACCCGGACGGCACGGTCAAATTTATATTCGGCCTTGGCGGCGGAGCAAAGATTGAATCAGTGCGGCTCAAAGACGGAGACCGAAACACGCTTTGTATATCAACACAGGCGGGTTGCCGGATGGGGTGTAAGTTTTGCGCGACGGGACAACTAAAGTTCCAACGGGATCTGACGGCGGCGGAAATTATCGACCAGGTCTATCACGCCGAAACCGTCTGCGGACGAATCAGCAATCTGGTCTATATGGGGATGGGCGAGCCGCTGGACAATTTTGAGAATGTGATGCGGTCAATCGAAATACTAAACGACAAACGCGGCCGCAACATCGGTGTCCGGCACATTACGATCTCCACCTGTGGCCTGCCGGAAGAAATCGCCAAACTCGCCGCCCAACAAATCCGCCCGCGGCTGGCCGTTTCTCTGCATGCACCCAATGACGCAATCCGATCGAAACTGATGCGGGTCGGCAACAAATTCCCTCTCGAGGACATCGTCAACGCCCTGAGGGACTATCA
>QNBU01000164.1 GCA_003644215.1 Planctomycetota bacterium | reverse complement strand
CGCCAACCCGTCCTCCGCAGTAGCTCTGCTACGGAGGGTGGAAGGTGCGAGAGTCACATGAAAAATATAGAAAAAACTTTTAAAAAAGCCTGTTAATCCTGTCTAAAAAATAATTCGTGAAAATTCGTGTTCATTCGTGGTTCTCTTTAGTGTGAACAATAATTAAGGACCGAAACAATGGCATTATTTGAATATCGATCTGTAACGACCGCCGGACGCTTGATGACCGGCACGATTGAAGCCGCCGATGCCGAGCAGGCCAAGGTCTCGCTGGATGAGTTGGGCCTGCAAATCACGGAACTGGAAAAGACTAAAGAACCACCCCGCTCCAGAAGCATCGGGCATAATGAGTTTATCCTCTTCAATGAGCAGCTTGCCTCGCTGACCAAGGCGGGTATTCCTTTGGAGCAGGGGTTGCGGGAACTGGCTCACGACGCCGGGTCTTCAAAGATGCGGTCGCTCATTAACAGTGTCGCCGGTGATCTGGAACAGGGACTTCCTATCGATCAGGCCATCGGAAAGCGGCAGAAGGACTTTCCCCCGCTGTACGGTATGATTCTTAAATCCGGTGTTGAAACCGGGCGTTTGAGTGAAATGCTCACTAATTTGAACCGCCATTTGCAGGTTGAACTTCGCACAAAACGCATCATCATCGAATCGCTGACCTATCCGGCGGTTGTTATCGCACTTGCGGCTCTAATTGTATCGGGCTTACTCTTGCTGGTGATTCCGACATTCTCAGAAGTACTTTCTGATATGTCAGGTGGAAAAGCGAGATTGCCCGGTCTGACGCAACTCATTCTGGGGCTATCTGAGCATGTGTGGGAGATATGGCTGTGGATTGGGGTGGTCATCGGTACGATGCTGGTCTTCTGGATGTCCCTTTCAACGAACACCAGGGGCAGGCGAGCCAAAGAACGCTTTTTCAGGTCGCTTCCGCTGGTCGGCCGGGTCTTTAAGAACGGTCTGCTGGCCCGTTTTTCCGAGTGTCTGTCCGTTCTGGTCAACGCCGGATGCACACTGGACGCGGCGGTCGAGCTTTCCGGCCAGTCGTCCAGCAGTGAACTGCTCAAACAGGATTGTGCAACACTAGCTGCCCAACTGCAGCAGGGAACAAACTTCCTCGAAGCGGGAATGAACTGTAAGACGATCCCGCGGCTTTTTTTGTATTCGGTTCAACTCGGTTCTCAGCGGAATGAGCTAAAGGAAAACCTCAACAGTTTGGCGCGGATGTACGCCAGCAAGACCTTTTCCCTGCAATCGCAGATGCAGGCGATCCTGATGCCGCTGTTGATTATTTTACTCGGCGGGATCGTAGGAACTATCGTTTTAGCAATGTTTCTTCCAATGGTCAAAATGATAACGGTGTTAATGTAAAATGTGGACACTCTATTCGATAAATATCGCTGTTTTTATTGTTTTTTTGTTTCTGGCATGGAAAAAACCCGGCCTTGCGCTGGTTTTGTTACTGCCCACCGCTGCATGGATATTCCTTTCCGGTCTTCTTGAATTTTACGGAAGCGGAATCCCTGATGAAGCCATTATAATGTACTTGCTTTCGGTCATTCTGCTGCCAACAGCAATCTGTATTATTCATTGGGGGCCTTCATCGAGTCAACTGGAAATGCCTTGGTATAAAGCCGTTACCCGTGTGATATTAACGCTCGTTAAATATATCCTGATCCTCGCGGTGTTCTGTGGTGTATTCCAGTTTCTCGGCCCGATTTTCTTTATGATCTTTCTTGTCGGCATTGTTCAGTTCAAACAGGCACAAAAATATGGACTGGCGATGGATATTGTCTCGGCCATTGGAATGAGTATGCGGCAGTCCCTGCCGCTGCCGATGGCCCTGACGAGTGCCGCACACGGTCAAAAGAAAAGAGAGGCCCGTATCTTCAACAAAATCGCCCACTGGCTCACGCAGGGTTGGCCGCTGTCGGAGGCCCTGCGGCGCGGGTATTCAAGGTGTCCATCCAATATCCTTGCTTCGATCACCGCCGCCGAAAAAATGAACCAACTGCCCAAGGCCATCGAATCATTGCAGGCAGACCTTACTGAAAAAGTTAACGATTATAAGATCGTGAAACCTGTTCACCCGTGGTATCCTTTTGTTGTATTAACCATGGCTGTTACGATGACGATGGGATTGATGGTCTTTATTGTCCCCACATTTGCAGAAGTTCTTTCGGACATGAGCGACGACCAGGCCCGTCTGCCGCATGCGACACAAACACTGCTTAACATTTCCTCGTGGATGCTGGGAAGAAAAGGACTCAATGCCTTTTTTATCATTTTGTCGGGGCTTTGCATCATTTCTTTTGCGATGTATATTCGATTTCGCAGACGAAATCCTGAAAGTCCACGCCTACTATCCCGTCTGGGCGACCGGATTAAATGGCATACTCCCGTCTGGCACTGGTTTGAAAAAACATTCGCCAATCTGCAAATGGCGCAATCGCTTCGCGTCGGTCTGATCGCGGGGTATCCGGTCAATGTCGTATTGCGAAACACGCTGGGGCTGGATGTAAACCGATGCTATCAAAAACGACTGAAAAAATGGCTGGATAAAATCGAGGCCGGCGACACTATCGCTCAATCCGCAAAATCCTGCGGACTGGATAAAACGCTTAGCTGGGCCTTTGACGAAAAGATCAATAAAGGCAACACCCCGCAAATTCTTGAGGGGCTTGAAGAGGTCTATCGCCACCAATACAACTATCGAAAAAATGTCCTAAACGCCGTAAGCTGGCCACTGGTTATTTTGTGCTTGGGGCTTCTGATCGGATATATAGTTTACGCGATGTTTATCGCTATCATCAGCATAACAACCGTTACCCTGCAATCTACGATACCCCAATAAGAAAATGGTGAAAATGACGAAACATAAAGGTTTATTGAGTATCGAAATGGTGGTCGCCATCGGTGTAATGGCAACGATTATCGCTGTACTGGCAGCACTGGGAAACTCGTTTGGAAAATTGAACTCCACGCTTTGGGCGCAACATACCTGCTACGCCGCCGGACAGGCACAGATGGACTGCATCGCCGCCACGGGGGAGCCGATTGATTCGGCGAAATTTGAATCGCTGTGGCCGACTGTAACCTGTGAAAGCGAAACCGCCGAAGGCACGGGCCAATGGCTGGGATTAACACAAGTACGGCTTTCTTTGTCCGCCAAAGCAAAGAAAAAAACGGTTCAGGTTCAAATGACCCGTTATCTGCCCAGCGATAAAGGAGCGACCCATGACGACTAAACACCGCGCCTATGCCTTAACCGAGATGCTGATTATTATTGCAGCGCTGGTGGTGGTTATGGCTCTGTCAGCCAAACCCCTTCGAATGATGATGACCGAGATACCCCGATCCGGCAGAATCTATCAGACACAGACCACGACGACGAAGGTAATGAAACAACTCAAGGATGATATTGAAAAATCCCGCCGGATTGTGGATTTACAAAATGGCCTGCTGACACTCGACCATCAGAACGGGCGGATAACCTATACGATTTCAGACGGCCACATATCGCGGCGGGCCTCCGGCGATGATTTGGAAACGGTATGGACCCTGCCTAATGTAAAGATAAACACGCAGCTTTGGGAAAATAATGACACCCCCTATGCCGTTGAGATTACAACACAGAATCAGCAAACCGGCACCGGCAGGCAGCAAGTTCGGCTAAAACAATCGTTTGTGTATTTTCAAAAAAGATTGAGTTCGAAATAATGAGACAACAACATCACAGAAAAGGGTTTGTATTACTGCTGGTCGTGGCATTGATCCCGCTGATCGGGATGGCTTCGATAGTCCTAACAGCTAATAGCAGACAATTATTGACCCAGTCCCGGCGGCTGGCCGTTAAAACACACGCACAACTTGCGTGCGAAAGCGG
>QNBU01000163.1 GCA_003644215.1 Planctomycetota bacterium | reverse complement strand
ATCATACTCATAGCTGCGCTTATAGTGCTTTCGGTTTACTCACGCAGAATAATCCCGGTATCAATACTGCCGGTTGTGATAGTGTCGTTAATTTTGACCGGTTCGATGATTGGTAGCAACAACTCAATTGCAAAATCAACCGACCGTTTTGCCGAGATTATAGAAGTAAGCCAATTCAATAATCTATTCAAGGAGTACAACCTTCTCAACGCTTATGCCAAAGATCATCCCGAAATTAGAAGACGACAGCTTGAGTTTGCACTCAAGGCATTGGAACAGCCGCCGCCTAAGAAAAGCGATTCATCGTTGATACTGAACAAGCTTGGTGAGTACTATATGACCGTCAACAAACCGGCCGAGGCCGAACATTATCTGAACTTATCCCTTGCCGCCGACCAATATAATATTTTCACTTATCATTACCTGATAAACTTTGCACGGAGCTATGGGACGCAGGACGATCTTTTGAGTCTTGCCGCAACTATGGCCGACCGTTTACCGACAAGCGCCAAAGCGCAGATGGATGCCGGCGTGTTATTCATGCAACTTAATCAGAGCGAACGCGGCCGGGCCTGTCTGGAAAAGGCCTACATGCTTGACAGTAATGATGTCTTTGTCATTGTCAATTACGCCAACCTTTATATGCAGGATAAAAATTATCCCGAAGCGGTCAGATTACTGCTGCGGGCGGTCGATATCAATCCCGACTATTTCAAAGCCAACTACAACCTTGCCCTGGCCTATACGGGCATGCGCGACAGGAGTAGCGCGCTTCAATATCTAAACCGCGCCTCTGCTCTGACCTCGAACCAATCCGAGCGCAAGCAGCTTGAGAATCTCAAACGTACTCTGGGAGAAAACTGACAATCCAAACATCTGACACGCAATATTGAATAGTACAACAAAAACCGGAGAGCCTTTCGGCTCTCCGGTTTCTCATGACATATAAAAGGAAAGGTTGAGATTATTTCGCGTCCAGAATATTCAACGCCTCTTCCTTATCGACATCCATCACATAAGTGATACCGCTGATACGCGCGCATTCCTCGGTCAGGGCGCAGAGGTCGTCACGGCTGATATACTTCATCGCGAATTTGCGGCTACCGCACATCAACTGACGCAGACCCTGGGCCAGACGCTCGTAGTATGTGTACAATCCAAGCGCGCCCGTCGGGATTTTCTCGAATTCATCGTTGCCCATCTTCTCGCGAAGATCGGCGGCGGTAACGAAAATCTCGTCCTTGGTGTTGCCGAAACGCTCGACATAGACCGGAACCTGGTGGGCATCGATGGTGCGTCCGATAGTTTTGCCGACCATGGCCGCCGCGATCGGGCCGCGGGCCATACCGATCAGCTTGGCAAACGGCGAAAGAAGCGCCAGACCTTTGTACATCTGGTCCTCGAAGGTGAAACCGCCGGCGGCCACCAGCGGCGGAACATATTCGCCTTTGTCGGCCAGGCGTTTGGCATACTGATACAGGAGTGAGTGCAGTTCGACCGGGGGCATACCCCACTCGTTCATCATGCGCCACGGGCTCATACCGGTGCCGCCGCCGGCGCCGTCAACCGTGAGCAGGTCGATTTTGTATTTCGAGGCGAACTTGACGGCACGCGCCAGGTCGGCCGGGCGGTAGGCGCCGGTCTTGAGAAAGATGTATTTGGCGCCCGCCTTGCGGAGCTGTTCGACACGCTCGGCGAAGCCTTCCTCAGTCACCATACCAACCCGCGAGTGACGCTCGAATTCCTTGAAAGCGCCCGCTTCGAAGGCCTTGATAACGGCCGGATCGGTCGGATTCGGCAGAACCACATAACCGCGCTTGTAAAGTAATTGCGCTTTTTCGAGACTCTTGATCTTGACCTCGCCGCCGATATTCTTGGCACCCTGTCCCCACTTAAGTTCGACACACTGCACACCCAGTTTTTCGATGGCATACTCCTGTGTCCCGAGACGGGTGTCCTCGATATTGGCCTGGACGACTATCGCGCCATAGCCGTCGATCTGATGATCGGTGAACAATTTGACACGACGCTTGAGATCGACCGTATCCACAACGCGGCCGTTTTCGATGACCGACTGCACGTCCATACCGACCACATTTTCACCGATGGTCAAACCGGTTCCGGCCAGGGCGGTACCGATGGCGAGACCTTCCCAGTTGTTCTTGGCAATATCGGTCGAACCGATACCGGGGATCATAATCGGCAGACGGAACTTGATACCGTTATCGTGCCCGAAGGTAACGCTCAGATCGACATTGGGAAAGATGGCCTTGTCGCTGTCTGCCTCGATACCGTGAGCGCCGACCGCCGTTCCCATGATATTGAAATGAGAATAATCAACCGGGTATGCTTTTTCGGCGGCGGTGGTGATGACGCCGAAAGGCTGAGGATAGATGACCTCATGACCGCGGTAAGCCGATTTGCCGATTTCGCACATTCCGATACAACCGTCGACACAGGTAACGCACATCCCCGAAGACGGGACAACTGAACCCTCGGTCCTGTTCTTGGTCAGGGTTGCGGCCGAGGCATTTACTCTCGAATATGACATTTTCTATATTCCTCCTATTACTTTAGTCTTCCCTAATTTCACAGGCCACACAGGGCTTCATATAACACATCATATCATCGAATTTATCTTTATCCACGCACGGCGGGGTCAGATTGGCACACGCGCCGCAGATGGCTTTATCCGGTTCGTTGTAGGTACATCGGAGCTGGCAGGCCGGGCAGACATAGATACACCCGCCGCACAGCCGGCAAACATCCGACTTGATATCGAAAGGCGTTCCCAGTGACCGGTTTTCACCCCGTCCGCGGAAGCCGATGGCTTTGGCCATCATCTGCTCTTCGCACATGCGAACACAAAGCCCGCACATAATACAGTCTTCGTGCTCCTGTTTGAAGCGTTGCTGGCGGATCTGATGTTCCGAGGCCAGGTCCTGGATTATTTTCGACTGCGGGCAGGAGGCCAGTAAAAGTTCCAGAATCATCTTCCTCGCCCGGAGCACCCGCGTGGAGGCCGTCCTGACGACCATACCTTCCTCGACAGGATGGGTGCAGGAAGTCACCAGTTTGGCTCTTGCTCCTTCGCCAATCTCCACCACACACAGACGGCAGGCGCCGTAAGGCGACAGACCTTCCATGTAGCACAGGGTGGGAATCGGGAATCCGAAAAATTTGGCCGCTTCCAGGATGGTGCTGCCGTCCTCGACAGATACCTGAAGGCCGTTAATAGTTAATGTAATCATGCTGATTCATCTCCCGCCGCCAGGGCTTTTTCCTCCATCTCTTCTTCTACATGTGGTTTGGTGAATTCCAAGTCGCATCTCATGCAACGGCAGGCCTCGCGGGTTGCCTCTTCCACCGAGAGCGACATCTCCACTTCGGCGAAACCGCGCTTGCGCCACTGGACCGAGGCCCGCGGCGTATCGACCCGAGCGGTACCGGCCAGTTCGGCGCTGCCCTCGATCGGCTCGATATATTTATCCGGAAGCCTGACAGTACGAGGCTGTTTGAGTTCTTCACCTTTTATGTAACGATCAATCATCACCGACGCCTTTTTCCCGGCGGCGATGGCTTCGACGATGGTGTTGGGGCCGGTGACAAGGTCACCGCCGGCAAACACACCCGGCCGATTGGTGCACAATGTCTCCATATCGACCTTGACGGTGCTGGCTTTCGGGTCGGTCTCGATTTCCATCGAACCGGCCACCGAAATACAATCTATATCAGAGCCCTCACTGATGGCCACGACAAGCGTATCCAGGGGTGCGACATATTCGCTGCCCTCGATCGGCACCGGCCGACGCCGTCCGCTGGCATCAGGCTCGCCCAGCTTGTTGCGCTGACATTCCAGTCCGGCCAGACGGCCGTCCTTGGTAATAATTCGAACCGGCGTGATCAGGGTCTCGAGATTGACACCTTCCTGGATCATGGCCTCGATCTCTTCCTCGT
>QNBU01000162.1 GCA_003644215.1 Planctomycetota bacterium | reverse complement strand
TGGGCGCTACAGGACTTGAACCTGTGACCCCCTGCTTGTAAGGCAGGTGCTCTAGCCAACTGAGCTAAGCGCCCGAAAGAGGAAGTACTATACGGGCAGTCCGGAATCATGTCAACCCTTTTTCGAGGCGTTATTTTCAGGTTTTGTTTGAACAGCCGCCCTCCGCTGTGATACAATCCGATACTCAATAAACTGACTCGGCCAAAGGCCGAATCCTTAACTACGAACTAAAAACTACGAGCTCTCAAACTGGCCATCGGCCCGTTTGGATAAGGAATACGATGTCGTTAGTGGTCTTTCAGGATGTTCATAAGTCGTTTGGGCCGGAGGTGGTGTTTGACCGGTTGGGGCTGAATTTCTATCCCGGCCAAAAAGTCGGCCTCATCGGAGCTAACGGTTCCGGCAAGACCACGCTTTTTAAGCTGATCCTCGGCGACGAACAGCCGGACACGGGCCGGGTCGTGTGTGCCAAAGACGCCAAAATCGGCTATCTGCCGCAGGAACCTATCTTTGAGGGCAATCGCACCGTCATCGAAGAAATGCACGAGGGACTGGCGGATATATTCACCCTGAACCGTCAGATCGACGCATTGGCAAAAAAAATGGAACATCTTGCAGGGAAAGAGCTTACCGACGCAATGAATGGCTACGACCGGCTCTGCCATCAATTCGAGACCGGCGGCGGCTATGCCTGCGAGGCACGGATCAAAAGCATCCTCGCCGGGTTGGGTATTGGCGCCGAACATTACGACGCAACGACTTCAACCCTCAGCGGCGGCCAACTCTCTCGGTTGGGACTGGCCAAGGTACTGGTCGCCAAAACAAATCTGCTCCTGCTGGACGAGCCGACCAACCATCTGGACTTACAGGCCACCGGCTGGCTGGAGTCATTTTTGCGGAGTTACAGCGGCTCGGTCGTTCTCATCAGCCACGACCGCTATCTGCTGGACAAGGTAACCGAAAAGATCGTCGAGCTGCACCATCGCGATGCCCGCGTATGGAAAGGCAATTACAGCCAGTACCTCCAAACCCGCCAGACCGTCGATCTGGCCGAACAGCGCCAACACGAAAAACGCGCCGAGACCGTCGCTAAGACGCTGGACTTTATCGCCCGCAACAAAAATCAGGAGGGCATGCGAAAAACCGCTATGGGCCGAAAGACCCGCCTCGAACGCATGTTGAAAGAAAACCCTGACTACCTTGAAAAGGGAGCCGCCGCCAAGACCATCCATTTCAGCTTTGCCGATACCAATGCCAAAAGCGACCTGGTTTTGCGCAGCGAAAACCTCAGGAAGGTGTTCGGTGATCTTGTGCTGTTTGAAAATCTGTCATTTGATGTTACCTCAGGCAACCGGCTGGGTATCACCGGCCCCAACGGAACCGGCAAGACCACGCTGTTGCGGCTGGCGATGGGCCAGCTATCCCCCGATGCCGGGACAATCCGGCTTGGCGCGAGCTTGAACATCGGCTACCTCGACCAGCAGGCCACGACATTGAATCCCGATAACACGGTTTTCCAAGAAGCCCGCTCGGTGCGGATCGATTTGTCGCCGGAAGCGGTTCGCGGCAAACTGGGGGCGTTTTTGTTTAGCGGCGACGATGTCTTTAAGACCGTCAGCAATCTCAGCGGCGGCCAGCAAAACCGGCTGATGCTGTGCAAACTCGTTTTGTCCGAGCCAGCCGTATTGATTCTCGATGAACCGACCAACCATCTGGATATCGCCAGCCGCGAGATGCTCGAAGAAGCGCTGATCGACTACAACGGCACAGTCATCGCCGTCAGCCATGACCGCTATTTCCTCGACCGAGTGATGGATCGTCTACTGATTATTGGTGCCGATGACCAGGGCAAACAGCAATTCGGCGCAGTCGATACCATCGGCGCAGCCCGAACCGACACCGACGGCGTATTTAGCACCTATATCCTGAAAATTCAGGCCCAACGCGCCGCCGCCGAAAAGCAAAAGATCGCTGCAAGCAGAAAAAATCAAAAACAGGGCCGTCGGCAACCCCCGAAAACAAAAACACCCGACCACCTGCGCCCGTTTAATAAGTATTCCACCGAGCAGATCGAGGAGATGATCCAAACCCAAGAGCTGACCCTCGAACAGATGCAACGAAGCTTCGGCGATGAAGCGGTCTATCAGAACCACCACCAACTAACCCAGCTTCAGGCCGACTTCGACAACGAAAAACAAACGCTAAATACGCTCTACCAAGCATGGGAGTACCGAGCCGAATAGTGTCGCTCAGAAATCAGGTTTAAGCGGAAATGCTTATCCGGTTTTCAGGCATTTTCCTGACAACAGGTTATAGAGCCAGGCGAAAATGGCTCCGCCGACGCCGGCATCGATGAATCCCCAGACCATGCCGATGATGCTGCCGAGAGGCGTCATCGTATAGCCCTTGTAAACACGGTTGAGAAAACAGGGAGCCGGTTCACTCCCCTCCAGCAAGATCAGCCACCATGTCAGGAACAACACGCCAACTCCCCAGATCAGCCCGCAGGTCAGCGCAAACGCTTTGACATTCAACTTCATAATGCACCTCCGTTCAATCGATAGAAATAGTGCTGCCGTCTATCTGTCCATTATACCATCAAAAACAGTCGAGTTTCGGTAAAAAATAAAAAACTTAAAGACTCCTTTTTGGGGATCAAGAAAAATAGACGACGGGTGGGCGGGGCGATTTTGGTTTCGGAATAAAAGAATGGGTTGTTCTGTGGGGTGGCACGGTCAAGCTGTGCTTGGCCGTGGGGGATACGGTTTGTGTAACCGAAGCGTTTGCTGAGGACACCATCGGGCTTACTTGCGCCGCTGGCAGTTTTGGGCGGGCGGGACGCCCCCGCGTTCCCACCCTTATTTAGATAAACAGATTTACGCCAGCCGCTTCGGCTTTGTTCAGGTAGGCCGCCACGCCGCCTTCTTCGATGCCGTCGATGAGTTCTTCTTTTTTAATGCCCATCAGGTCCATCGACATCGCACAGGCCACCATCTTAACACCGCCTCCTTGAGCCGTCTCGATCAACTCCGACAATGATGCGACATTTTTCTTTTTCATAACGCCCTGCATCATCATCGTACCCATCCCGGCCATGTTCATCTTCGACAGTTTGGTCCGGCCCGCCCCGCGCGGCATCATAAAACCGAACATCTTTTCGACCATGTTTTTCTGCACCGGGATCGACTCCGGCCTGCGCAGTAAGTTCAACCCCCAGAAGGTGAAGAACAGCGTTACCTCACTGCCCATCGCCACGGCCCCGTTGGCGATAATAAATGCCGCCATCGCCTTATCAAAATCACCGCTGAAAACAACGATGGTTTTCTTTTTGGTATCGCCGCCGTGAGCGATTGCCGCCGCCCCGGACCCCTTAACGATCATCGCAGAATACTTTCCGCCGGAAGCCGTCAACTCCTGCAACCGGTTACCGGTACTGTCGCACCAACCCTTAACATCGGCGGCAAACCCTGAATCAGTCGTCGAAATCCGCACCGCCTGCCCCGCTTGGATCGCATCGACGGCCTCTTTGAGCCGCAGCACCGGCCCCGGACATTGCAGACCGCAGGCATTGACTTCGGTTATAATTTCCACCGCAACCGCTTCCTGCGGCACAGATTCCACCTGCCCGGTGTCGTTGGTCATCTCTTTCTGGAATGCTTCTTTTTCATCGCAAACACCGCCGGCGGCGCAATAAGTTTTATAACCGCCGGTCAGATTGCGGCAGGTAAAACCATTCTGCGTAAGAATCCGGCACGCGAGATAGCCCCGCAAGCCCACCTGACAAAAGACCAGAATCTCTTTATCCTTGGGCATCTCATCCAGTCGGCTGCGCAAATCGTCAACGGGGATATTGATCGCCCCCGGAATCGTTCCGACCTCGACCTCAGCCGGTGTTCGCACATCCAGCAATTTCTGGTTGCCGGCCGGGTTCAGGACATCTTCGACATGGCAGATCGCCGCATCGCCGTTGAGCATATTGAC
>QNBU01000161.1 GCA_003644215.1 Planctomycetota bacterium | reverse complement strand
GTATCGGCGCTGCGGGCGGCTTGAAATACGGCGTTTCGCTGACCGACGGCTGTGTCGGCTGGGACGAAACCGAAGAATTGATCGGGCGGCTGGCAGAGGCCGTTAAAGCCGGCGGCTGACTGTGACTCAAAAAAATGAGATCGCGGATTTCACGGATTTTTAGAGATAAAGGCAGTTATGGGCATTTTTACAAAAACGGTTCAATACTTACAGGAACGACTGGGTAAAACCCGACAGAAGATATCATCGGGGCTGTCTTCGATTTTAACACTGGGCCGGAATATCGACGATGCGCTTCTGGAGCAGCTTGAGGAAACGCTGATCAGCGACGATATTGGTGTGGAAACAACTTCGCAGTTGATTGATGATCTTCGCGATGCGTATAAAAAAGGGACCATCAAAAAGACTGATGACATCCTGCCCTTTTTGAAGGATCACATGAAGGGCTACTGGCCCGAGCAGGATCGACAGCTAAACAAAGCCGCATCCGGCCCGACGGTGATTCTGGTCGCGGGCATTAACGGCTCAGGCAAGACCACCAGCATCGCTAAGCTGGCCTATACGCTGAACAAAGCCGGCAACAGTGTGATTGTCGCGGCGTGCGATACCTTTCGTGCCGCGGCAGTAGAACAGTTGACTATCTGGGCCGAGCGCATCGGCGTACAGATCGTCAAGCATAAGTCCGGGGCTGACCCGGCAGCAGTGGCCTATGACGCCTGCCAGGCAGCGGTGTCGCGGGGTGTGGATTATGTGATTATGGACACAGCTGGGCGGCTGCACACGCAAAAGCACCTAATGGACGAGTTGTCAAAAATCCGCAAGGTCATTACCAAGATCATCCCTGACGCCCCGCACGAGGTAATTCTTGTAGTCGATGGAACCACTGGACAAAACGCGATTGTGCAGGCACAAATGTTTACCGCCGCGATCAATGTAACGGGTATCTTTTTGGCCAAACTCGACGGCACCGCCCGCGGCGGCATCGTTATTGCTATCAAAGATATGTTGGATATCCCGGTTAAGTTCGTAGGCCTCGGCGAAACCCCCGAAGACATCGCCGAATTCGACCCGGAAGAATTCGTCGAAGCGTTGTTTAATTAAGACCCCTTTGGGGCCCCGGAATTCCCTTGCTAACTGCAAATCATTGGGTAGCATAGAACCCAAATGTCAGCTTCATATTAGAGAGATTCTTTTTTGAAAGGATGCACAAATGAATGAAACCCCTGTCCAATACGATGTCAGTTCCTGCGGCCCCCCTGCAATTGTCCTGATCATTTACCTAGCGGTTGTCGTGTTGATGATTGTTTCACTATGGAAAGTTTTCGGCAAAGCCGGCCAGCCGGGATGGGCCTGCCTTGTTCCAATCTATAATGTAATCGTTATGCTTCAGGTCGCCAACAAACCTCTCTGGTGGATTGTCCTTTTCTTTGTGCCAATCGCCAATATCATTATCCCTATCATGGTGAATATCGCGATCGCTGAGAAGTTTGGAAAAGGGGCCGGCTTTGGGATAGGCCTTTCTTTTTTGGGGTTTATTTTCTTGCCAATACTCGCGTTCGGCAACGCTCAGTGTTCCAACCAATAAACTTTTTTGTGTTCAGTAATAGAAATTTCTCAGGCTGCGCCCCATTAAAAGGGGGTGCAGCTTCCGTTTTCCACGCTCAAATCCCACCACCCTATAAGCATTTTCTGTTGATAACTTGTGAGTTACCCTGTGACAAATGTGAGCCGCGACCTGTTCGTTTTTCCACAGCAGCGGCGGCCTGTGAGGTTTTCCTTATGTAACAGATTTAGTGCCAAGTTACGCAACAGGTTTTCCACGCCCTAAACCGTATTGTTTTCTCGTATAACCCCTTGTTTAACCTGTGGTTACAAACCCGCCCTCTGAACAACTCACAATTTCACCGCCCATATTACAAATACTGATAATCTTTTATTTCTTTATTATATTAATCATTCTTTTACGGGGCCTTGTTGGTTCTCTTGGGTGGTTTTGTTTTGTTTGAAAATCTCGCATTTCGCCCTTAAAACACTTTCCAGAGGCCCTCTTTTCGTGTATAGTATCGGATTGAGTTGCTTAGGGCCAATAACCCCGCAGGGAAGGCCAACGACAAAATCAGGAAAGAGGATATTTATGAAAGTAAAATTTAACCGTTCAGCATTACAGGAAGCGTTAAACTTAGTAACCAGCATCATCCCCAGCAGGACGCCCAAGCCGATTTTGCAGTGCTTGAGGATTGTTACGGAGCAGGATGCTGTTCGGATCAGTGCGACGGATATGGAAGCGGGGATTACCTGCCTGGTGTCGCAGGTGGATATTAGTGAGGCGGGGGATATTGTCGTACCTGCGGATAAATTGTCCTCGATCGTTCGAGAGAGCTTTGATGAAGTGATAGCGTTAGAAGCCACAGAGTCGGCGGTACACCTGATTGGCTCAGACAGTCGGTTTACGATTTACAGCCACGACCCGAAGCAATACCCGACGATCCCCGGATTCGAGGGGGAGGCAGAACTGGAAATTAAGCTAAGCGCCCTTCAGGAGGGCATTGAGTACACTATTTTTTCGGCGGCGCGCGAGAGTACACGCTATGCGCTAAACGGGATTCTCTGGGAGGTGTCGGGCAAAAAACTATCGCTGGTGGCGACGGACGGACGGCGGCTGGCTAAAACAACCATTGCTCTTGAGAAAGCCGCTAAACTGCCGGAAAATAGGATTATTGTGCCGGCCAAGACGATGTCGTTGCTGGACAAGATACCCGCACGCGATGATGGGACGGTCAGGATTCGATTCGTCAATAACCAGATTGTGCTGGCGTGCGAAACGGTGGTAGTTAGCTCGAATCTGGTTGAAGGAAACTTTCCGAAATATGATGACATTATCCCAAAGGACCACGATAAGAAAATTATGCTTCCGAGAGATGCTGTTCTAAGCGCAGTGCGCCGAGCTGCCCTGTTGGCCAACGAGGACAGCAAGGGGATCAAGCTGGCGATGGACAAGGGGGCGCTGGTCTTTACCAGCCGAGCACCGGAAACAGGCGACGCGAAAATTGACATGGCGATTGATTACGACGCCGAGCCGATTGAGATCGGGTTTAACCCACAATTTCTCGTCGATGTCCTGCGGGTGCTGAAAGCAGATGAATTTGAGCTGCACCTTGGCCAGTCGGACCGCCCGGGCCTAATCAAGAGCGGCAGCAACTTCCTGTACATTGTCATGCCGGTAAACCTCTAAGGGGTCATGGACGAAGAAAAACAATTAAAAGGTGCTTTGAGTTGGCAGTACAAGCCCCGGCACACCGAATCCTGTTTGGGGGATGAGGTTTGTTCTTATTTAGAGCAGCGGGATCGGACCTTTATGAAAAACGCGGCAATTGTCGATGCCTGGAAAGCGGTTGTGCCGCCGACATTACAACCGTTTTGCCGGCTGGATAAACGCACCGGCAACACCCTTTATCTTCAGGCGGAGCCGGGGCCGTATATGCATCAGGCCCAAATGCTTTCAGGTGAATTGCTGGATAAGATTAAACAACGGGCGCCCCGTTGCGGGATACAGAAAATTAAGGTTATACCGATCAAAAATAATAATAGGGAGTAATACACGAACATGGCAGACCATACTTACAATGCCAGTAATATTAAGATTTTAGAAGGGCTGGAAGCGGTTCGCAAGCGGCCGGATATGTATATCGGCAACCGTCAGGAAGGCGGCCTGCATCATCTGGTCTATGAGGTGCTGGACAATGCGATTGACGAGACCTTAGCGGGTCGCTGTGATCGTATTCTGGTACATATTCATATGGACGGAAGCTGTTCGGTTGAGGATAACGGCTCCGGCATTCCGGTTGATATGCATGAAGACGCCGGAAAGAGTGCGCTGGAAGTGGTGCTGACGACGCTGCACTCCGGCGGCAAGTTCGACGACAAAGCGTATAAGGTCTCCGGCGGCCTGCACGGCGTTGGCGTCAGTGTGGTTAACGCGCTGAGCGAGCG
>QNBU01000160.1 GCA_003644215.1 Planctomycetota bacterium | reverse complement strand
TCGTAGTTGTGATCCTCGGCATCGCCGCCGCAATGGCAGTCCCGATGTTTTCCGGTGCGGCGGATATGCAGGTTCGCTCGGCCGCCAATCGCATCGCCGCGGACATCGATTATGCCAAGGGCTTGGCAATCACCCATCAGCAATCGTATTCGCTTGTGTTTTCGGGCGATTCCTACACAATTCAGAAAGCAGATGGCACTTCGGTTCCCAATCCTCTCACTGGTGCGATTTCTTTTGTGGTCAATTTTTCCACAGACAGCCGGTTGAGTCAGGTGAGTATTGACAGTGCGGATTTCGATCCCGACAGTTCGGATACGATTACATTTGATTATCTGGGCAGTCCTTACAGCGGCGAGACAACAGCCCCTGGAAATAGCTTAAACAGCGGGCAGATCACCCTGGAGGCGGGTAGTTTTTCGTTGACGGTTGATGTCGAACCCGTAACGGGATATGTAACGATTGAAGATACACCTTAAAGACGCTAAGGCAAAGAGATAAAAAATGTTTGACTGTTTAATAAAATCAAAAGCACAGCCCATCGGCCTGGATATCGGTCACTCTGTGATCAAGATGATCCAACTGAGCCGACAGGATCAGACGATCTGTGTTGAGGCCGCCGAAGAGGAGTCGCTGGATCGGACACTGGAATCCGGCTCGGACAAATGGCGTGATCAGGTCATTGGCGTGATCAGGTCGTTGTATCAACGCGGCGGATTTAAGGGCCAGGAAGTGGTTTCCTGTCTTCCGTGCGATATGCTGAAGATTAAAAGTTTGCGTCTGGAGTCGGACTGGGCCAAAGCGGACGAAGAAACCACGCGGAGCGAAGTAGCCCGGCGGTTGGGTCTGGATCCTGAGCAGGATGAAATTCGACATATCGTTGCGGGCGATGCCTATCAGGGCGATCAGATCAAAAACGAAGTTATTTTCTTTGGAATCGGGCAGGAACAATTGAATCGGCATATTGAGCTGATTGAGCAGGCCGGGCTGATTCCGGTCTCGCTGGATACGGTGCCAAACGCTCTGTTTCGATGTTTTAAGACAACGCTCCGGCGGCGTGAAGACCAGGATGTGGTTAGTGTCTTTGTCGATCTGGGTTCGCAGTTTACCACGGTCATCATTGGCCGGGGACAAGAGATTGCTTTCGTCAAACAAATTCCCATCGCCGGAGATGAGTTGAATAAGCAGGTCTCGACCCGGTTGGGCATTCCTATTGAAGAGGCCGTCGCGGTGCGTGATCGGCTGCGGAACTCCGGGACCGAATCTATTGACGCGGAAACCAAACGGGCCGTTATCGATGCGATGGATTCTTCGATTGAAAATTTGGCTCATGAGATTTCCCTTTGCTTCCGTTATTACGCCGTTACCTTTCGCGGGCAGCATCCCGCCGAGGCGGCCTTTGCCGGAGGCGAAGCGTATGAATCGACTCTAATGGACGCTCTTCGCAGACAGTTGGGCGTGTCCATCCGCGTGGCTGAACCCTTACGGGGTTTTGATTTGACTCGCGCCAATTTTAATCGGCGCCAGAATCCTCAGATGTGTGAGTGGGCCATTGCGGTCGGACTGGCGATGAAGGGACTTGAGTTGAATAAGGCAAAACAAGGCCGAAATGAACAACGACAAGAAGTGGCGGTTTAAGCGATGAAAGAAATTGATTTCATTCCCCAGTGGTATAGGGCGGGTCGTGAACGCAAACGGCGTTATGTTCGCCATTATGCGTTAATGGCGGCTCTGTTTTCATTGCTGGTCGGCTGGACCTTTATCATTAACGGCCATGTCGCGCGTGTCAGCGCCGAGGTCGAAGATATTCAGACGGCGTTTGAAAAAGGACAATTGCGGAGCGAACAGGCAGTCCGTCTGGAAAACCAGATTGCCGAAATGGAAGAAAAAACGATGTTACTGGACACGATTACGCCTCGGACAAAAGTAACGGCGATTCTCGGCGAGTTGTCCTGGCTGATCGGTGAAAATGTTATTTTGAGTTCGTTGTTATTGCAGGATGAGGTGATCCGGGATACTCAAAAGGCGGATCAGTTTTCTGCGGCGATTGTGCGTGTTGGCAGTTCGCAAAAGAAAGATCAAAATGAAGTAATCCATCAGTCGCCCTCTCACTGCAAGGTGGTCTTAACCGGCATTGCCGCCCGCCCTGCGGACGCGGCGTCGCTGATCGCTCGACTGGAGAAAACCGACTATTTTGACAGGGTATTTTTGGTCTATTCAAAACCCAAAAAGGTTAAGGATAAGAATGTGACAGAGTTTGAAGTTCGCTGCTTTGTGTCAGATTACACCCTTTAGGGTGGTAAATTCCAGCGGGCAAAGTTGTAACTTATTGTAAATTTACTTTCCCGCATATAAGCGGGAAACTTCAATCGTGACCGTTGTATGAGTATTTGAAATAAAGGGTACAAATGAAGCTGGATAAACAACAATTGATTATTATGGGCATGAGCGTGGTGATTCTCTTCGGTTTCGGGGTCTTTCAGTACATCCCCGTGATCCGTCAGAAACACGCGATCCAGGTTCGAATGGCGCAACAGGATCAGCTTTCTGAAACGATTTGCTCGCAGAGTGTTTTGCTGCCCGAACTGAAACAGCGGAAAAAAGAGCTTCATGAGGAGTTGATACCTTTTTCAAAAAAAGTTCCTCAGGGGCGTCATTTCGCGCAGCTCTGGCAGCAGATAGCGGATGTGATGAATGAATGCAAGCTGACCGATCAACTGGTTCAACCCGGCGCCGAATTAAAATCTGATCAACTGTGCAGCATCCCACTGGCTTTTGAATGCAGGGGGTCGCTGGAACAAGTGTTTGCGTTTTTTCAGGCGTTGGAAAATATGGAGCGGCTGATTCGGATTGAAGAAGTGAAGCTTGAAAACGACAGTGACTTTAATGCCGCTGTCAAACTTAATGCCAAGGCGAGCGTCTATTATCAATCCGACAAGAGAGGCAATGGCTAAGAGATGGTGAATCACAAAAATATGATGAATAAAAAGTCCGTTGCCGGCGGTCTGCAAAGTATGAGTCCCAAGGTGATGGCTATGACCGTTTTGCTTGTTGTGATGGCGATTCTTTGGGGCCGGGTTTTGCTCATGGGCAAAGGCGGTCCCGCCGCAGCCGATGCGCAGGGCCAAACAAGTACCCAGGAGATGGTTTCCGATTTGCCTCTTCGGATCGAACCCGTCGAATTGCCCGTGCTGCCCGGCCGAAATGATCGCGTTTCAAACGATATGTTCAGTGCCAAAAACTGGACGGCGTTTGAGTTGAATCAAAACCAAAGAGCTGCCAGTGGCGGTGTAAAAATCGGCACGGAAGGGGATTCGGAATTAAGGCATCGTGCCTCTCTGGAGCGAATCGCCGGGCGGATCAAACTTGAAGCGGTCATTTGTGATGTCCAAAATCGCCCCTTTCAAGCGTTTGTTGATGATAAAATCTTATCCGTCGGCTCGACACTGACGGTTCAAGAGGGACCTGACCAGTTTGTATTGTCGTTGAAAGAAATTAGTAAAAAAGAGGTAACATTTTTGTGGAATGACATTTCAGTCATACTGAAAATGGCTGAAACCTTTGAATTTTAGAAAGGATGGTGTTTTATGTTGGCAAAACGAACAAAGAGAAAAAGGTCGCTGGTTGCGGCCGGAGTGTGGATGGTAGCGGTTTTAACTGTCGCGTTATGTGTGGGGCAGGCCCGCGCGGACGCTCCGGATGAAGACGCCGTGCAGGACGCCTTGAGTGTTCAGTCAATTCAAACCTTCCATTTTAAGGAAGATATGACACTCAAGAAAGCTCTGAAGCAATTGAGCGTACAATTCCAAAAAAATATTGTACCTTCTGAAAAAGTCAATATTGACGGAAGGATTACGGTAAGAGATCTCTATGAGGTAACTTTTGAAGAAGCTCTGGAAGCTGTTTTAGGGTCCAATAAGTATGAATTCAAGGGTAATTTTATCAAGGTTTATACTGATGAAGAATTCATGCAGGACAAGAGCCGCTTTGAACATG
>QNBU01000159.1 GCA_003644215.1 Planctomycetota bacterium | reverse complement strand
GTGCTGCAATTCAGATTGTGCCTGTTCGAGGTTTTCCAGCGGAACAGCCCTGAACTGTCCTTTGATTCGTTCGATGCGGGTTGTGATCGGACTCAGTGCGTTGCGGACATTATGCAGAATGCCCGATGACATTTCCGTTACACCCGAAAGATAGGACTTTTCCATCAGCTTCACTTGTGCGTTTTGCAGTCGTTGACACATTTTGCTGAATTCATTGGCCAGTGTTCCGATCTCGTCTTTGCGAGAAAGCAGCGGGGCGGTTTTCCTTTTTCCTGGATGATCGATGTTGCCAATATGCTTAATCAGCCGGATGATTGGACGGATAACGACGCGTTGCAGCAGCCAGGTGAGTAATAAAACAGCCACAGCACCGATCGTGATTTTACCGTAAAGAGCCATCTGCATCACATGCAGACTTTGCTGACTGACGATGCGATCCTGAAAGGTTTTTATCAACAGAATCGGTTGTTTCTGATAATCGTAAACAACAGCCGACGCCTGCAGAAATTCTTCTCCAACCGGAATCAGATCGAATGGCTCTGCGGTACTGACACGCTGAACAATTTCTTTATTTTGACCGACAAGCCGGTGCGGGTCGATAAAGTCCCAATTGAAATTTAGCTGGAGTTGGTCCCGAATGGCCTCAAGACGGGCTGTGGTCAAAAACTGTCCGGCCACAACGGTTCCGTCAACGGTCCGGCTCAGGGAAGATCGGGTGATGGGGGCGGAAATAACAAGCAAAATCCGATCCTGCTGACGAACCAGTGCTTTGCCGGAGTATCCGGGGATGTTTTTTTTAATAATGGAATGTTCGGGAGCAAAAAAGATTTTTTCTACGGCTTCAAATTCCACTTGGTCTGCTTTGCTGTTGATTCGCTCCCAGCGGTTATTATAAATTGCCAGAAAATCTAAATCGAGTTTCGATTTTGTCGAATCAATCAGGTCGGAGGAGGTCGATGCCATTTTTGAATAAAGCTGTCCCGATCGACTCAGCGACAAGAGCTTCTTTTGAAGTCCCGTTAGCTGCCTTCCGACCGCATCGGTGCATCGGCGCAGATCCTCTCTGGCCTGTTGCTGTTCCTGTTTTTCCAGTTCAGGCGCAATGACTTGTTCCAATACGAAAAACTCGACACCAGCGTAACAGCAGAGCATCACAAGTAAAACAATCAGAATTCTTTCGCGTAATGACATAGCGACTTTCCTTATCTATAAACTTATCCTTCAAAATATCGACTTAATAGGATAGCGTCGTTGAGAAGCGAATTAACAGACCGATAAAAAGCGGGCGTTAATGAAGCAGGGGCGGAGTGGAAAGGGATAATAATTTTTATCGTGAACGATGTGTCCGATAATGTGATTCATTACACAGGAATATGTTTCGCAGCCGCCGGCGACAAAGAGATCCACGAACCCAGCGGCAGATCGGGGATTGCGTTTAACTTTCTTCAGGCAAAAAGCCGAGCTTTACCGAACCTGGCTCGATGGAAAGCTTAGAAACGCGCATCCAGTAATCAGGGAACCAGAAAACCGGGTCAAAGGGTTCGTTGCGAATAATCGCCCCAACCGTCTCTGCCGCTTTCAGGTCGCCGTCAAAGCGGATTTGATTTTCATCAAAAGCTTTTTGGGCCAGCTTTGTAACGAGCGTTGTAACCGGCACCATTCCTAAACGAACGGACTGGATGTTTATATTGATTGTTCCGTCGGGATTCATCACCGGCAGTGCGGTGATCGAAACAACAGAGGAAACTCCTTCGTAGGTCAGCGTCCCCATCAGCAGAATTGACGGACTTGAAAAAATGACATGCGGATCGGAAAACGACATCTCTCCGAACTGCTGCGGCCAGTCCCACCGGCCGATGATGTCGTTAAGTCCCGACTGCGATACGATGAGTTCAAACGGCTTATTTCGTTGTATTTGGCTGAAAAGTTCAGGACCCAACTCATGCGTCAGATAGACACTCGCCTGCTCGGTGTTCTCGGGCCTAACGGGCTTGTACGATCTCGGTGTGTACCAGAACAGGATGCAAACGCCCCCCAGAACACCCATCGCAACGGCACCGAGGCCCCAAAGCCAGAACCCTGTGCTGGACGGCGTCTCATTCGGCTTAGATTTTTCATTTTTCATAACAGATACTCAATTTGTTGCTTGCCCTGAAAATATAATCGGATTATAGTAACTGCTCGTTAATTTTGACAGCATATACTTATAGAAATTATTTTCTCGAAAGGGACTTACAGTGGCAAATCATTTTGCGGATCGTTTATCCGAAGCAGTAAAAACCAAAAACACCCCGCTGATCGTTGGCTTGGATCCTGTGTATGGTCGGTTGCCGGAGCAGATTCGGACAAACCCGAACATGAACGACGAAACCGATATTGGGGCGTCCGTCGATGCGGTTTTCGACTTTTGCACCCGGACCTTAAAGGTCGTGGCTCCTTTGGTTGGCGCGGTTAAAATCAATATCGCATATTTTGAACGATACTTGTGGGAGGGCCTGGAAATCTATTACGCATTGGTCTCTGAGGCCGAAGCACTGGGTTTGGAGGTGATTGGCGATGTTAAACGAGGCGACATCGGACACACCGCGACGGCTTATGCCCAGGCACACCTGCAAAATCCGGAATTTGTGGATATGGAAGGGACAATTACCCCTGATGCGATTACGGTCAATGGTTTCGCCGGTGCCGATGGCATTGTTCCCTTTGCCGATGTCGCCAATGAGCAGGGTAAGGGTGTTTTCGTCTGGGTTCGTGCCAGCAACCCCAGTGCTGCTGCGATTCAGGACTTTACCGATGCGTCCGGCGTGAAAATGTACGAAAAACTCGCCGAAGCGGTTGGTGAAATAGCCAATCAGGACGAGCGTATCGGCACCTGCGGCTACAGCAATATCGGTATGGTCGTTGGCGGCACCAGCCCGGAGGCGACAACGGCCTTGCGGCAAAAATATCCCAAGTGCTGGTTCCTCGTGCCGGGGTTTGGCTCACAGGGAGCGACGGCGGCGGATTGCGTGCGATTCTGCAACGACGACGGCCTCGGAGCGTTGGTCAATGCCTCTCGGTCGATTCTGTATGCCTTTGACAGACCCGAATACAAAGAGCAATTTGGTGACAACTGGGAAGAGTGTATCGAGCAGGCCACAATTGACGCCAAGATGAAACTGGCGAATGCACAAGAATAATTGCGGTCGCAGGAGTTCATTCGTTAGTGTGTAAACAACAGCGCGTCGGCGCGAGCCGACCGATTGCGTTTTAGGATTTGTAAAAAATATGAATCGCGCATTTTTTCAGGGCAAACGAGTTTTGGTTATGGGCCTGGGTCGTTTCGATGGGGGGCTTGATTCGGCCCTGTTCGCCGCTAAAGCGGGTGCGGAGGTGTGTGTAACCGATCTGGCCAACGAAACGGAACTCGCCGATTCTCTCGAAAAGCTGAAAGATTGCGACATTGAATACCGCCTTGGCGAACATTGCGAAGGTGATTTTCGCCAGGCCCAAATTCTGATCGTCAACCCGGCGGTCCCCCCGAATAACAAATATATCGAAACAGCCCGAAAAGCGGGATGTCTGATAACTTCGCAGATGGAGTTGTTTTTCCAATTGTGTCCGGGGCGCATCATCGGCATTACCGGCGCTAATGGTAAAAGCACGACAAGTTCGTTGACGGCCCATTTGTTAAAGTCCGGCTGTGGTCAGGAGGGCGTTGGCTACAATAATACTTTTCTCGGCGGTAATATCGGCCACCAGCCGCTGCTGGACATCGTCGATCAGATTGCGGGCGATGATGTGGTCGTGTTGGAAATAAGCAATTTCCAATTGGAGCAGCTCGCCCAAATTTCCGCCGCCCCCGACATCGCTTTGATTACCAACCTGACGGCGAATCACCTTGACCGTCATGGTACGGTCGAGGCCTATTATCGTGTTAAAGAGGGCATTTTTCAGTACCAAGCGCTGGATGCCGAAACCCCCGCCGTGTCGATTTTCAATGCTGAAGACCCCCTGACGCGC
>QNBU01000158.1 GCA_003644215.1 Planctomycetota bacterium | reverse complement strand
GTTACGGCATAACTATCCACCCCGGACGCCTGCACCTGGGCCGTTTCCACCAAGGCCTGAATGCCTACCAAGCTGGAGTTTGCCAATGCTTTAAGACCATAGCCGGCCAGCACACGGTTCTCGCCCCGCAAATCCACCATATCGGCGATCGTCCCAAGGGCCGCCAGTGTCGTCGCGTTCAGCAGATATTGTTTTAGTTCCGGCGGCAATTGGGCGTCTTTTTTGTATCGATTCGCAATCGCCCACGCCAGCTTAAAAGCCACCATCGCCCCCGCCGCGTGCGGATTGCCATAGTCCGCGTCCAACCGAGGATGCACAATCGCTTCGGCTTCGGGCAGATGCTCGCCCGGCTCGTGATGGTCGGTGAGTATAACCTCGATACCCAATTCGTGTGCTAATCGCACTTGGTCAACACCGGTGATGCCGCAATCGACGGTAATCATCAACTCCGTGCCGTTGTCAGCCAACTGCCGCACCGCGTCGGCGTTTAGGCCGTAGCCCTCATCGGCCCGATGCGGGATATAATAATCGACTGCGGCCCCCACTATTTTCAGCAGATGCCACAGGATCGAAACACTCGTGATGCCGTCCACATCATAATCACCGTAGATGGAGATCTTTTTGCCTGCTTCAATCGCCGCCCGGATCTGTTCGGCCGCGGCGCCTATGCCATGCATTCGTTCCGGGTCGATCAGCTCAGTCAGCTTGGGGGACAAAAATGAACGCGCGATGTCTTCTTTGTGGAGATCGCGATTGATGAGAATCTGGGCCGTCAACGCCGAAATTTTCAGCGATTCGGCCAGCGCCGCCGCCTTGCCGCTTTCCGGCTGAATCTGCCAGACTTTCTTTTGCATCCCTGCCGCTATTTTACGCATATCCCTTTAAGGCCCTTATGAGTGATTATTATTGGACTGCTCAGTATATCGACACAAACGGCCAAAGTCAATGAATCTTACAGAGATGAACGAGAGTCAGGGCAGAATACGGCTGGCCAAAAAGGAAAATTGCGACCGAACCGCTACCCCTTACGGTGCATAATGGTTTCGTATTCCTTCTCAAGTTGCAAGACATGCCGCATCTCCTCCTCGGCCAACTCCAGCAAGACCTGACTAAGCGGCTCACTCCTGACCGTCGCCAACAGCTTGGCATAAAGGCGAAACGCGGCCCGTTCTTTCTGGATCGCCAGCAATAACGCATCGGCAAAACTCATATTCAGGATCGGGTATTCGGTGTCAAGTTGCTCCTCCCAATGGAAAGGCGGATCAATCGCCTCGTTGCCCGAATCAAGCGTGTGGCCGAGTTTCTCTATTTCCAGTTGAAGCGAGGCGATATGCCCCTGCTCCTTCTGAATCAACACCTCGAAAAGAGATTTTGTCGCCGGATTGACGGTTTTCGACACCATATCCCGATAAAATTGCACGGACGCCTCTTCTTTTGAAATCGAAAATCTCAAAATTGCCGGTATTGATTTGAATTCCATGCTCACTCTCCACAGCATCTAAAACCGATGGCATAAGTTGAGGTTATTAAAACGGCGCTCATTATGAACCGAAACGCCGAATATGTCAAGAGGCGTTGAAAGGTATTATGAAGCGCCTTGAAGAAGCCAAATTGTCGGTTGAGCAGGATTCTCAATAAAGCAAGGTTTGACCTTTGGGTTTTTTCTGCTATTTTGTTCCAGTATGAGAGTCTTAACACTTGAATCTTATTACGGCGGGTCGCATAAGGCATTCTTAGACGGTTGGCAGTCGCACAGCGGCCATGACTTCTCGCTGCTGACGCTACCGCCGAGCAAGTGGAAATGGCGCATGCGTCATGCGGCGATTTCGTTTGCGCAGCAGGTTAATGCACTTGTTAAGTCCGGTGAAAAATGGGATGTCCTGTTTTGTTCGGATATGCTGAATCTGGCGGAGTTCTGCGGGTTGGCTGATGAGTCAATACGACGGCTGCCGAAGGTGGTGTATTTTCACGAAAACCAACTGAGCTATCCGGTACAGGTCGAATCCGAGCGGGACTATCAATACTGCATGACCAACATCACCACGGCGATGGCCGCTGATGCGGTCTGGTTTAACAGTGCATTCCATCGGGATGAATTTCTCGATGCGATTGGCGTCTTTCTCAAACGGATGCCGGATTATCAGCCCCTTGAAGTGATCGAACAGATTCGGCAAAAGTCATCCATTCATCCGCCGGGGATCGATCCGGCAAAACGGGGACGGGTTCGTTCTGTCGCCAAGACAGCTTGTACCTGTACCCGCTTTGCGGCCCCGGTGCGTATTCTCTGGGCCGCGCGGTGGGAGCATGATAAAAATCCAGAAGATTTTTTTGCTGCGATGAAGCTCCTGAAAGAAAAGGGCGCTGATTTTCGCCTGAATATAATCGGCGAACAGTTTCGCGACCAGCCGGAAGTGTTCGATTGGGCCAAAAAGTATTTCGCCGACCATATCGACCGCTGGGGTTATCAGTCCAGCCGCGGCGAATACGAAACCGCCTTAGCCGAATCCGACATCGCAGTATCCACCGCCAACCACGAATTCTTCGGTATCGGAATGCTCGAAGCCATCGCCGCCGGTTGCTATCCGCTGCTGCCGAACCGTCTGTCCTACCCTTCTATCATCCAATCACTTGTCGAAGATAAAAACCAACAACAGGCATTTCTCTATGACGGCACGGTAAAGGGGCTTGCTACAAAGTTAGAGCCATTGGTAAAAGATACGGATACAGCGCGGGCATGGCCCACCCTACAAAACATCCCCCAATACCTCTGGCCACAGCGCACAGAACAAATGGACAAAGCCCTAATAAAACTCTGAGTTCTCTGTGGCCTCTGTGGCAAAAAAAGTGGTTAATCTGCCGTAGCCAATTTCTCCAACCCATCCAAACACAACTGCGACCAGGTCTCCATCTCGTCGCGCACGGCGCGCAACTGCTCCAGCGTCATAAACTCCAGTTGCGTAATCATCTGCTCGCGGCGGGTAACATTTTCATTATCCAGCGTTAAGATGTGAACGACCCCCAGATGCACCGCCCCGACTTCATTGGTGTCGTCATTGAGCAAAGCGACAATGCGGTCGCTCCGGCTGCCATCGATATTGATCTCCTCATCCACCTCGCGCTGGACGGCGTTTTCATAAATCTCGCGATAATCCACCCCGAACAGCGGCACTTCGTTATCGACCGGATTAATATGCCCACCGATCCCCATCGAGCGATTACCCACCAGCCGCGTCTCCCCGGCCCGCTTGCCGCGGACATAGGTCAGATATTTCTCGCCGCAGCGAATCAGCACATACGGAATAAGCTGCTTATGCGTCGGATCCTTCTCCGCCTCCGGCCGCAGCATAAACTCCGGTACATCGGCCGCAAACAGCTTTTCCAGATAGCGGCCCACATCAAACACCAGCCCATGAAACATCCCCGCCGCCTCCACCACCGACCGCGGAACCACTAATACCTGCTCTATTTGTGCCATATCAATAAGTCCTGTTTGAAAGTTCGTAGTTTAATGCTATCCCCACGACGGGTGGCCGGGGTGTATTGTATCCTAAACGGGTGGCACGGTCAAGCTGTGCTTGGCCGTGTTTTGGGGTGCAGCATGTCGCATACGATTTCCGCCACCGCGTCGCTGGCGCGGCGTTGGGTCAGGGGTTCGACCAGTGTTAATAGGGCTTGGCTGGTGTGGCTCATTCTTGATGGGGTACTAAGCAGCCCGCCGGTGCGTTGGATAATCGGCTTAGTTGACGCAAAGTACGGCATAAACTCCGGCACCAGTTCCTGATGTGCTAAGATATTAACCAGCGACAAAAACGGCAGCCGTATCAGCCATCGCCCCACCAAGTGCCACATCCACCGATTGCTCTGATACATCACCGTCATCGGGCAGCCCGCCGCGGCAACTTGCAAGGTCGCACTGCCGCTGGCGACAATCGCATAATCACTCCGCCTGCACACATTGATCAGTTTGTCAGTTTCATACGCAATAGATAATGGCGAATCATTGGCCACCTCTT
>QNBU01000157.1 GCA_003644215.1 Planctomycetota bacterium | reverse complement strand
GTGAAAGCCATCCACATCTTTGGCCGGATCAATGGCCAGCAGGACTTTGTCTTCGTCGATATGCTTCGGCAGCGGAAGCTGAACGAGAATACCGTTGATCTTTGGATCCTTGTTGAGCTTATCGATCAATGCCAGAAGGTCTTCTTCTTTAGTGTCGGCGGACAGTCGATTGTCGTCGCTGAAAATGCCAATCTCTTCGCAGGCCCGTTCCTTGGCGGTTACATACCACGTGGAGGCGGGGTCTTCGCCAACGAGTACAACAGCCAGGCCCGGCGTAACGCCTTTTGTCTTCAGTTCGGCGACTTTTCCCTTCAATTCAGCCCGCATCTCTGCGGCAACCTGTTTCCCATCAATAATTTGTGCAGTCATTTGTTTTCTGTTTCCCTGTTTAAGATTCATGTGAACCATATATTCTATGGATTTGGGCGGATAAGACAAGGACAATTAAAAAAGTCCCTGCACTTTTCCGGTTTTGACATCCACATCGATACGACGGTAGGCCGGATTCGAGCCGGTTCCCGGCAGCAGTTTGATGTCGCCGGCGATGGGTACGACATAGCCGGCGCCCTTATAGACCATCACATCGCGGATCGGCAGTTCCCAACCGGTCGGTCGGCCCTTGAGTGTTGGGTCGTGGGACAAGCTCAGATGCGTTTTAACCATGCAGGTTCCCAGTTTTTTCATTTCGGGGTCGCTGTCGATTTTTTCGATTTTCTTCAGGGCCTTTTCGGAATAAGTAACGCCGTTGGCGCCATAGACTTCCAGGGCAATTTTTTTAATGCGTTCTTTCAGCGGCATTTCCAAGTCGTACAAATACTTAAAGTCCTTTTCTTCCTGTGAAATGGCGGCTACTTTTTCGGCCAGTTCGATAGCACCGTCGCCGCCCTTGAGCCAGTGGTCCGAAACCGCTGCCTCGGCGCCGTATTCTTCGGCGATGCGTCGAACCAATTTGACTTCTGCCTCGGTGTCAGTGTAGAACTTGTTAATGCAGACGATGGGTCGGATGCCGCATTTGCGGACGATATCGATGTGGGCGGTGAGGTTTTCGCATCCCTTTTCAAGCAATTCAAGGTTTTCCTGTGTATATTCGTCAGCGAGCGGTTTTCCGGGCTTGACTTCCGGTCCGCCGCCGTGCATTTTCAGCGCTCGAACCGTTGCGACGATGACCACCGCGTGCGGTTTTAGACCGGACATGCGGCATTTAAGGTTCCAGAACTTTTCAAACCCGATGTCGGAAGCAAATCCACTCTCTGTAACGACATAATCACATAATTTTGTCGCCACCAGGTCAGCGATAATAGAGCTTTGTCCGATGGCGATATTGGCGAACGGCCCGGCGTGGACAAGGATCGGCTGGCCTTCAATGGTTTGGACCAGACTCGGATTCAAGGCGTCCACCATCCAGGCGGTCATCGCGCCATCGACTTCGAGGTCGGCGGTGGTTACTTCGTTACCATTCTTGTCGTAGGCCACCACGATCTTCGACATCCGCTCTCGCAGGTCCCGAAGATTTTTTGCCACAGCCAAAATCGCCATAACTTCACTGGAGACGGATATCTGGGCGCCGGATTCCATCTCCAATCCATCCATCTTGCCGCCCTTGCCGATGGTGATGTTCCGAAGGGCCTGCGCACAGAAATCAATAGCCCATTTCATTTGCACATTTTCCGGATCAATATTCAGGCGTTTGAGACCGATCTTGGCCAGCCGTTCATCGTCGTAGTTATGCTCATGCTGCATCCGTGCTGTCAGCGCCACCATGGCCAAGTTGTGCGCATTGGTGATGCAGTCGATATCTCCGGTAAAGCGGATAGAAAACGGTGCCATTGGAATACACTGGGCCAGTCCGCCGCCGGCGGCAGAACCCTTGATGTTAAAGGTCGGCCCGCCGCTGGGCTGGCGGATACACCCGCAGACCCGTTTGCCGAGTTTTCCCAGCCCTTGAACCAACCCGATCGTCGTGGTTGTTTTGCCTTCGCCGAGCGGAGTGGGGGTGATGGCGGTGACATCAATATAGCGACCTGTTGGGGCATAACGAAGTCGTTCGATAATCTTGGCGTAATCCAGCTTAGCCAGATCTTCGCCCATGGGCAGTAGTTCGCCATAAGCCAGCCCTAAGTCGCGGGCAAGCTGGTAAAGCGGTTTCATATTCTCTTCAGCCGCTTCGGCGATCTGCCAGTCCTTCATTGTGGTTGGGTCTAATTTGGTCATATGTTTTGTACCTCCAAATCATCTTCTATTTCACATTCAAATTTAAGGATCGTACAAATTATCTCAAAAATCAGATTTGCGGGCTATCGGATAAAACAGTTTTTTTTGCATTATCCTGCTGATTTCAGTTGTTTACCTGTAAAAAATGGGGAAGTTCGCAAAAAGCTGTTGCGCGCCCGCACAAAAGCACGGCGGCGCGAGTGAGCCCGATAAGTAGGAGTTCAAGCTTCAGCTCGTTTTGCCGAACGCGGGTGTCTCACCCGCAATGCAGCCGAAGCATCCCACTTTGCAAAATGCTCTAAAAAGACCAAGATACCATAGCCCGGCGCAACGCCCGGATATCAACTGAAAAGCGATTGCTTTTGTTTGGCGGCTTTGATACCCTTGACAGCTGAATAGGGGATAACGCAAAAAAAGGTGAGGAAATTGATATCGCTTAGTTTTCGGAAATCGCAGCGGATTGTTTCGGAGGGAGACTTCAGAAGGGTGCTTTCCTATAAGTGCTTTGTCTGCAAGGGGATGATGCGTCTTTATGCGGCCCCAAACTCTCTTGGCTCGCCGCGGTTTGGGGTTTCGGTGAGCAAGGCATGCGGCAATGCGGTGATGCGGAACCGGCTCAAACGGCTGGGGCGGGAGGTATTTCGGCTGCATCAGCACGAAATCGGCGCCGGATTTGACTATATTTTGATTTTTACGCGAAAAAAGCCGAAGATAAGTCCTAAGAACCAAAATGCAGAGCGTCAACCCCAGCCGCAGTATAAGGATATTGAACGGGATTTTTTGGCGATGGTTCAGGTGCTGGAGAGAAAGTTGAGAGTTCGTAGTTCGTAAAAACCGCGGATTTACACGGATTATTTTTATACTGTAAAAACTTTGAAACACAAAGCGAAACAGAAAAAAAGTGGGCTTATGCAGATTGGGAAGACTGCCGAAAAAGCGGGTGTTTCCAAGCAGAGTTTGCAGTATTATCTGATGGTCGGGCTGCTGGAACCGGTCGAAGTAACAGTGTCCGGCCGCAGGATGTTTGATACTGAATCTGTGGATCGCATACAACTGATCCATAAACTAAATCAATCCGGCTATCCGCTGCGGGCGATACGGGAATTGTTTATCGAACGGGAAATGCTTAACAAGGGCGCTAAGAAATGAGCGATTATCAAACAAAGCAGCGGCGGCGAAATATGATTGTGGGCGTTTTTGTACTCGTTGCGATGTGTGTGTTTGTGTGGATGCTGCTTCGCTTTCGCGACCTTCCGCTGGTTGTGAGCAAACTCAAGTCGTTTAATGTCCTTGTCTATTTCCCGGAGGCGCCGGGGATCCAGAAGGATACCCCCGTGCAGTACTGTGGCTACCAGATCGGTAGCGTGGCGAAAGTTATGCCTCCCAAATTGTACGGTGATTCTCACCGGGTGGGGGTTGAACTGGCGATTGAAAAACGCTATTCTGACATCCCCGAGGAAGTTGAAATTTTTGTAATGAAACGGAGCTTGGGGAGCAGTTTTGTCGAAGTGCGGCTGGATCCGTCTAAGATTACGCGACCTGATAGGTTTTTGATGGATAATATGGTGATAGACGCGGGGCAGGTTGGCATGGCGAGCGACTTTTTCCCGCCGGAAGTGCAGCGCAAACTGGAAGATTTAGTGGATTCTATCACGGCCCTTTCTGATAACGCAAACGCCATCATTGGGGACGGCGAAAACCAGATAAATATCAAAAAGACGATTGCCAGCATCGAGACAGCATTTTCTCAGGCCGATGCGACGATGCAGTCCATTCAACGACTTTCGGATACGAGTACTGAGAAAGTGCAGATTCTCTGCGACAAGG
>QNBU01000156.1 GCA_003644215.1 Planctomycetota bacterium | reverse complement strand
TCGCAAAGGCGGGCTGATCCTGCTGCCGCTGGATTCCATCGATGGGGTTCGGGCCGGCGACCCTGTTACCGCAGTGAACGAACCGCGAACAATCGCCTTAGACAACAGGATTATGGGCCGCGTTCTGGACGGATTGGGTCGTCCAATCGACGGCAAAGGGCCGCTAAGGGCCGCTGAATACCGGCCGATTGACAATGTCAGTCCGCCACCGCTCGGCCGTGAAATGATCAGGGATCCCATGCCGCTTGGGATTCGGGCCATTGACAGTGTACTAACTTGCGGCAAAGGACAGCGAATCGGTGTCTTTTCAGGAAGCGGCGTAGGCAAAAGCGTCCTTCTCGGCGAGATCGCCAATGGAAGCGACGCCGATGTCAATGTCGTCGTACTCGTGGGTGAACGAGGCAGAGAGGTTCGTGAGTTTCTCGAAAAAGACTTGGGTTCCGAAGGATTGGCGCGAAGTGTCATTGTGGTCGCAACCTCTGATGCGGCAGCCATTCAGCGCGTTAAAGCCGGGGCCGTTGCGGTTACGATTGCCGAATACTTTCGCAATCAGGGGCGTGATGTGCTGTTTATGATGGACTCCCTGACACGACTGGCCCAGGCACACCGGGAAATCGGACTGGCGGCGGGCGAACCACCCGCTACAAAAGGGTATTGCCCCAGCACTTTCGCCATGCTACCGAAGCTGATCGAACGGCTCGGCTGTGATGAAAAAGGTAGCATCACCGGCATCCTCACTGTTTTGGCCGAGGGCGATGACATGAATGACCCGGTTGCGGATTGCGCCCGCTCGCTATTGGACGGTCATATTGTGTTGAGCCGTAAACTGGCCGACCGAGGCCATTATCCGGCCATCGATGTCCTTCAAAGCATCAGCCGGCTGATGACTACGGTAACCACCCCGGCCCATCAAACAGCCGCCCGAAAGCTCCGCGAAATCTATGCCACCTATACCGATGCGGAAGATTTGATTAATATCGGGGCATTTTCACCGGGAGCGAATAAACGAATTGACGGGTCTGTGGCACTGATTAGCCGGATTCAGGACTTCCTGATCCAGCCCGTCCGGCAACATAATGCCTTTGATAAAACCGTGGGTCAGCTACTATCGATTACCCAGGCATGGGACCAGATGCTGGGAACCAATGAATCGCTGCTGCCGGCGGGTTCAGCCGCTCTTTCTCAATGATAACTGATCGGAACTATCCGTGAAAAAATTTATATGGCCATTACAACGACTGCTGGACATCAAAGAAAAACAGGAAGATTTTGCGCGGATCGAACTGGTGACAATAACAGAACAGATTGTCATCATTCGCGGACAAATTATGATGCAGAAAACCATCCTGCATAGCGTATTCAGTGAGCTGAATCAACTGGAGCCGCAACAGCGACCGCAACAGCAACGGGAGTGTATGGAATACGCTCATGTAATCGATACGAAAATTGAGACACTGGGCCAGGCCCTTGAACAAACAGAGCAAAAACGAAAGAAGAAAATTGAAGAGGTTGTTAAATTACGAAAATTCCGTAAAGGACTGGAGCGACTCAGAGCCAAGGCCTTAGTGGACTATCATGAACAGATAAATCGAGAAGAACAAAAACAGTTGGATGAAAACATAACGACGACTTTCGCGAGAAAAATTTTAATGCCGGCATAAAAAAGGATCGACCATGAAAAAGACACAAATCATTATACTATCCCTGGCAGGTCTGCTCAGCTTCGCCAGCACCTTTACCGTAAGCTGGGTCATCAAAAAGAAAAAAAACGCCGCGATGGCCGCCCAACAGGCACAAACAGCCGATCCCCAGCAAGCTGATTCAAAACCGCAGAAAGATTTCTTTGATTCAATGTCTCTGACGACGGAAACAAACGAAGCGGGAATCAGTGAACGCCAGTTGCAGCACCTGATCGCCGATATCCGAAGTAAGATCAAAGACCACCGGGACCGCCAGATAACGATGGATACCCAAGCAGAGCGAATCGAGATATCCCGGTTGTCCATGCAGAAAGATATTGACCGCCTTAATGAGCTTCAAAATAAACTCAATCTGACCTTAGCCCAGATCCATCAAAAAGAAGCGGCCTTAAAAGACACACTCACCGAAATTGACGCCCTTGAAAAAGACAATTTTCAACGGTTGGCCAGTACTTATGAAAAAATGGACGCCATGCAAGCCGGACGCATTATGACCACAATGGCCGCCAGCAATCAACTCCAGGATTCCGTTAAGATCTTGTATTATATGAATGAACGCATGGCCGGAAAACTACTCGCAGAGATCGCCACCAAGAAACCGGAATTGGCCTCTCTAATCTGTATGCAATTAAAACATGTCAAAGAAATGAACTAAAACGGCGAACTCATATTGCTGTTAGAAAGTAAAGTATGGATATAGCAACGATTATCGGATTACTCGTAGGAAGTGGGATTATTGTCGGGTCCATTATTATGGGCGGCGGTGCCATGGCGTTTATTCATATTCCGTCAATGTGTATTGTCGTAGGCGGGACACTTTGCTCTGTTTTGATCCATTTTTCGATGGGACAGTTTTTATCCATTTTTTCAATTGTCAAAAAGACCTTTCAAGTCAAACTCCCCAGCCCCCGTGAAATCATCCAGCAAATGGTCAATTATGCCGCTATCAGCCGTCGAGACGGCGCTCTGGCTCTGGAGGAGCAACTGCGTCAGGTCGATTACGGCTTTGTTGGCAAGGGACTTCAAATGCTGGTGGACGGCCAGGACGAAGAGAGTATTCGTGAGATGTTGTCACTGGAGATTCAGCACCTCCAGGAGCGGCACTCCATCGGAAAAAAAATTCTTGACTTCATGGGGGGATCGGCGCCGGCATTCGGTATGATCGGAACCCTGATTGGTCTGGTACAAATGCTGCAGAATCTCTCCAGCCCAGATCAGATCGGGGCGGGAATGGCCGTGGCCTTATTGACCACTTTCTATGGTGCTTTTCTGGCCAATGTGGTCTTTATTCCTCTCGCCGGAAAGCTAAGCGTCTATTCCAAAGCAGAGCGGCTCGCAATGGAAATGACCCTTGAAGGAATCTGTACCATCAGTCAGGGTGAAAGTCCCTCGATGGTGCGAGAAAAAATACATGCATTTATTTCACCCGCCCATCGCGAGGAGGTCAAAGCAAATATCTAATGCCAACAGGGGAAAAAAATATTTCGATTCAGGAGGAAGATCCGGGCGGCGCTCCGGAATGGATGGTAACATTTAGCGACTGCATGACCCTTCTGCTGACTTTTTTCGTACTCCTGCTGAGTTTTTCCTCATTTGACAAAGAAACACTTCCAGCGTTGGGACAATCCCTTGCCAAGGCGCTTCCGTCGATTGGTCTGTCCGGAAAAGACAAGCAGGAGTCAATGTATGAAAAACAGCCCTCAAGCCAGGAAGTTAAACAGACCGAGGGGACCGAAGTTCCATCGAACGCCGTCGAACAGACGACGAATTTCATGAAAGAGAAAAAGCCCCTGGACTTTCGGAATCTGAAAGTCTTCACCATCGAATCTAAAGATTTTTTTTGGGGGCGGGGATACGCCCTTTCCAAGGACGGGCGTGATGTTCTTAATTCCCTGGCAAACTACTTCAAACACCGAACCGGACGCATTGTTATCAGTGAAAACGGTCCTGACGGAAAGACATCATTAGGCCTGCATCGCAGCATCGCGGTGATGGACTATCTGACGCAGAAACACGCCCTTGACAAGACCCGGTTCAATATCAGTTGCGCCACCACCATGCGACAACCACCCCGCCAAAGACAGGTTGAAATCACATTGCTCGACAGGAGTATTTACGAATGAGCAAGGTCCCCGAAGATCCAAAAATCCCAGTTCCGGCCTATATCGTCACTTATTCAGACATGATCACCCTGCTTTTAACCTTTTTCGTAATGCTGTTAAGTTTAGCCGAGACTCAGGTGGACGAACACAAATTCATGGCTGGCCGGTATTCGTTCAAATCCGCTGTTGCCGACTTTGGTCTATCCGGGTTTCTCATCAATAAAAACAGCGGGCCGGGAC